>JAAUOQ010000089.1 GCA_012034795.1 Leptolyngbyaceae cyanobacterium CRU_2_3 | reverse complement strand
TGGTTACTTTAGATATAGCTTGTCCTTGTTCAAGACATGGGCAGAAAACCCGATCGCTAAGCTGAACTTATGAATTTGAAAAACCGCCTGTTTTGGGGTGCGGCCCTCATAGGGCTGCTCCTAGATCAACTCACCAAATTTTTGATCGTCCAAACGTTCCAGCTTGGCAACACTCTGCCCCTCATACCCGATGTCTTTCACCTCACCTACGTAGCCAACAAAGGAGCCGCGTTCAGTCTGTTCAGCGAAAAGGGGGAATGGCTCCGTTGGCTATCGCTGATTGTTAGCTTGGGGCTGATGGCTTTAGCCTGGCTAGGGCCACGCATGAATCGTTGGGAACAAGCTGGCTATGGTCTAATTTTGGCAGGTGCGCTAGGAAATGGCATCGATCGCTTTACTGCCGGACAGGTTGTCGATTTTCTCGATTTCCGTCTGATTCATTTTCCTGTTTTTAATCTGGCTGATATTTGTATTAATATCGGCATTTTTTGTTTGCTCATTGCGGCTTTCCAAAAGCCCCCTCAAGCGAACGGCAGTAAGCGCTCCTCTAACCTCAAGGAGTAAAACTAACACGCAAGATTTGACTGAGTCAGCAACACTTTATGTCATAATACGTAACAGAGTTTTTAATATTTGATTGCCTAAATCATTTCCGATTATTGGGAGCCGCCCATGAGTCCTGAAGCGATTGAGCCTAAGATTCTCGATAGCTACGAATGCGGAGCCTGCGGCTACATTTATGAGCCTCGCAAAGGGGATGACACGCGAGACATTGCGGCGGATACCGCTTTTGAAGCGTTACCGGAAACCTGGCGTTGTCCTGTCTGTGGAGCCCGTAAGCCTCGCTTTAGCAATATTGGTCCCATCGGAGGAGTATCGGGGTTTAAAGAAAACTTGAAGTACGGTTTTGGGGTCAACACCATGACACCCAGTCAAAAAAATCTCTTAATCTTTGGGGCATTGGGGCTAGCCGTTCTGTTCTTTCTCAGTCTTTACGGACTGAACTAGAAAGACATCGTATTAAAACCATCTCGTTACAGTCATTGATTGAAATTCACATGTACCCGATTCTGAAGCCACTCCGGCAAATTGCTCTGATTTTGGTAGCGGTCTTGCTCTGTAGTAGCTGCGCCAAAGCTTATTTACCTCCACTAAGCTACAACCCTTGGCAGGTCGTGTCACTACCCACCGAAGCAACATTGGCTGATGTGGCATTTGCTGACGCCCAAAAAGGTTGGCTTGTGGGCAATAACTCCACGCTACTGCAAACCACGGATGGCGGTCAGACTTGGGAACAACGCAATTTAGACTTGGGAGACGGCAAATATACCTTCACGTCAGTCAGCTTTTCTGGAAATAATGGCTGGATTGTTGGACAACCCGCTCTCCTCCTACACACTACCGATGGCGGCAAATCCTGGTCACGCATTCCTCTCAGTGAAAAGCTGCCGGGTGCCCCTTATATGATTACGGCATTAGGCGAAAAAGTAGCTGAGATGGCGACTGATGTCGGTGCAATTTACCGCACTCAGGACAATGGCAAGAGCTGGCAAGCTATGGTTCAAGAAGCGGTCGGTGTATCGAGAGGGATTGAGCGATCGCCCGATGGTAAATATGTCGCAGTTTCAGCTAGAGGCAGTTTCTACTCAACCTGGCAACCCGGACAAACAGCCTGGCAGCCTTACAACCGCAACAGTTCTCGCCGCTTACAAAGCATGGGCTTTGGAAAAGATAGCAATCATCTTTGGCTAGTTGCCCGTGGGGGGATGGTGCAGTTTAGTGATGAGCAAGAACCTGAAAAATGGGGGGAGGCGGTTACTCCTGAGTTTGCCACTAGTTGGGGGTTGCTAGATTTAGCCTATCGCACTCCAGATGAGGTCTGGGTTTCTGGCGGTAGTGGCAATCTTCTAGCTAGCTTTGACGGAGGACAAACCTGGCAGAAAGATCGAGAAATTGAGAGTGTTCCATCTAATCTTTATAAGATTGTCTTTTTGTCACCTGAGCAAGGATTTGTGTTGGGTCAACGAGGCACGTTGTTGAAATATAATCCCGCCTAAGATCTTCGGTGAAACTGAGAGGTAATGATGAGCATCTAATCTGCTGAAAGCTGTTTCTAAAAGTTGCAGTTGTCAGAAATAGAAAAAGCCTCATGAGTTTGTGATGCTCGCACTCTCATATAATGTAAAGTGAATACTACAGTTATCATTTCTGGGAGGAGATTGCATGGCTGGTACGACTGGAGAAAGACCTTTTACAGACATTGTTACAAGTGTTCGCTACTGGGTGATTCATAGCATCACAATCCCAGCTTTATTCATTGCAGGATGGCTGTTTGTTAGCACAGGTTTGGCTTACGATGTGTTCGGCACACCTCGCCCCAATGAGTACTTCACCGAAGTGCGTCAAGAGGTTCCTATCATCTCGGATCGGGAAACCGCTAAACAGCAGATTGAAGATTTTATAGGCAAGTAAATTGGACTAGAAACTATGACAAGCAAATCCCCAAATCAACCTGTTTCCTATCCGATTTTTACCGTCCGTTGGGCGGCAGTTCACACCTTGGCAGTTCCCAGCGTGTTTTTCCTGGGAGCGATCGCATCCATGCAATTTATTCATCGCTAGGAGAATCTTGTGGCACTAGAACGATCTACTAATCCTAACAAGCAGCCAGTAGAGTTAAACCGCACGTCTTTGTATCTCGGTTTATTGCTAGTTTTTGTGTTGGGTATCTTGTTCTCTAGCTATTTCTTCAACTAGAGACGAATTATTCAGCGCTGCTATTTGACATTGTCTCAGTTGTGGATGTTTTTCAACCGATTGGCTATTTAGCCAGTTAAATTGAGTAGATTGACTAACAGTTTTGAAGTTCCTCCATTCCTGGCTTTGTTGCTCCCCTAAATCTGTTTTAGTTTGTTAGGAGGTTAAAAAAATAATGTTGCAATCTGGCAGAATTCCTTTGTGGGTCGTGGGCACTATTGCAGTCACTGGCGTACTGGTGGTCGTAGGGCTTTTCTTCTACGGCGCTTACGCTGGACTAGGTTCTTCAATCTAAGTTTTGATGTTGAGTGTTTGAACACTAGCTTTGCCTAATACTTCATAGCTGAATTGCTGATGGATAGGAGGGGGCTAGAGTTACCAACCTCCAATCCTTTTCACTGCAAAAATCCCCCGTTAGCCTTGAAGCAAGACGGGGGATTTGCTTTAGTTTAGTTTACTCAAGCTCTGCTTCTCAACCAGAGTCGAATTTTAACAGCAGAGGTGATTACACGATGTTTCCGAAAGTTTGCAGAACGCCTGACTTCACCACTTCGTAGACAAGATACGCAAAGCCAGCACCGCCAATTCCACCTACTAAAAAGCTACCTGCAAACTCACTCCAGCCCTCTGGGGTTTCTAGACCAATAGGCAATTTTGCTGTGGTGACATTCTTGATGGGCTGATTTGGCTGGGTCCCTGCATAGAGAGAGAGGCACACGGTCAAAATTACAACCAGCGTCACCGCTTCAATCAGCCGACAATGTCGCCAACACCAGTATCGCGAAATTGGCTGGTAAAAGCAAAAGGACCGAACAGCAAATAGCCATGTGCCATACCGATCTCTAGCCCTCGACGTTGGGCAGATAGCCCTTTGCGGTAAGCAGGCAAGTTATTGATCAAGGCTTTGGTAAAGTCTGAGGAGTTAATGGGGGTGGCAAGATTGCCGATTTGAGGATCTCCAGCAGGTTTAACTACATCTGACATGTTGTTTTATCTCCAATTGTTTCTCACCTGGCGCTCCTTAAACTGAACAGCGTTAACCCATCCGCGTTAAAACTGAGCATTTAAGCAAGCTGTTATCTCAGGAAATAGTTCAGGATGAAATGCATCCTACATCAGCAGCAAGTCAGTCTGAGCTGCTCGCAATAGAAAATTTCTAACTATGAGATAAAGATAGAAAAGTCCTAAATAGAGTAAAGTTTTGTCTCAGACTTCTACAAATAGTGATACTTAACCTTCTGCGGAATCGTCACGCTCAATATAAATAAACAGAAACGCCATTGTAACGGCAGGGAATACCCAACCGATAATGGGAACAAAAATAGACGGCAAAAACGAAGCTGCCATAGATGTGGCTCCTTTGAAATAACGAACCTTCAGAGCCAAATTTACTGTGAATTGGGGACTTATTTCTGAGTGCTAAGAAATTTTAACAACTGTATGGGTCAAGGAATAGGTAGGGGAAGCTTAAAGCACACCTTTTGAACTAGGAATCAGATCAGCCCGGCGGGGATCAATTTCAGTAGCCATGCGGAGGGCACGGGCGAAGGCTTTGAACGTCGCTTCAATAATATGGTGTGAGTTGATGCCCTCTAGTTGGCGGATATGTAATGTCATTTGAGAATGGTTGACAACGGCCACAAAGAATTCTCGTACAAGCTGAGTATCGTAAGTGCCCACCCGCTCGGTTGGAATTTGCAAGCCATAGCTGAGGTGAGGACGGCCTGAGAAATCTAAAGTGACTTGCACCAGAGCCTCATCTAAGGGTGCAAAGAAATGCCCGAAGCGAACAATGCCTTTGCGATCGCCCAAAGCTTTAGACAGTGCCTGTCCCAGGGTAATCCCTACATCTTCATTCGTGTGATGATCATCAATTTCAATATCCCCCGTTGCCTGGATATCTAGATCCACCAATCCGTGGGAAGCAATCTGATGCAGCATGTGATCTAAAAAGGGAACCCCTGTTTTGACGCTGCACTTGCCTTGTCCATCTAGATTGAGGCTGACCTGAACATTCGTCTCTCCAGTAGCCCGATGAACCTCAGCGGTGCGAGCTGGAAATTCTAGCTTGAGTCCTGCAAGAGAAGCAGAAGAGGAGTTGCTCAAAGAATCACGAGTTTGCATGTAACCCAGACTGAAAACAGTACACCTATTATGGCGTGTTTGGGGAAAGGGAAAGAATTTATAGGATTTTTCAATTAAATGGGGTGCATGATTATTTTTTGAAAGCTCCGCGAAGCTTTAAAAATAATCTGGTCTTATCCAAGCGCGAAGCGCTACATATGCCTCTATCTGCCTAATTCATCCAGAGAGACTGAGGTTAAATTGGGCGGAACCACAGGACGAATCACTGAGGCTTTATCGCTTTCGCGTTGGCTCACCATCTCAATCGCGATCGCTCAAACTGAACTTCCACACAGCCAAACGGCACCATGATTTGGGTCTTGCTAATCACATGTCCTAACCCATCTGGAGAGAAGTCCATTAGCCAGTGGGGGCCATCCAACAAGGTACGGCTTTGGCGATCGTGAGTCCAGAGCTTGGCATAAACCCGCGCATAGGTATCTTGAAGCTTGACCGTAATATGAACGGTTTGCCCAGCCGTGAGTTCGCCCGTAGGCACCTCTAATTGGGGTGTTGGCATGGGTTCTTCTTCCAAAACAGTGGTAAGAGAAGACAGAGAAGGAGCGATCGCCACCTCTGAAACTGGAGCAGGCTGTGAAGCTGGAGTAATCTCTAGAGAGGAAGTAGCACCTGAAGATTGTTTCGCCAGAGGCTCATCCTCTACAACAATTTCTTGAGCCGCTAAATCAGCATCGCGCCCGATCGCTTTAACTCGGCTGTGTTTGGCAAATATTCCAGATAGTTCCATAGGCGGGTCGGTTACATCTGAAGCCAAGTCTGGAGATTCATCCTCGGATGAATCTCCAGAAGCAGGATTGGGCATATCTAATGTATGCAGCCACTCAGCCAACTCGGTATCTAAAGCGAGGGCTTGTAATCGTTCCAAAAATCGATCTTGCAGGTTCAGGGCTTTAAAGGCACTGTCTTCTGGGGTGCTGACTGATGTTGCTTCAGGTACGGTGGCTTTTTGCTGCCAGAGTAGCGGCTGCCGCTCAACGTTTTCCCAATCGACCGATGGATCAATAAACTCATCTGTTTGGCGGTGGAGCGATCGCTCCACCGCCAAAGTGTTTCCATCTCTGGGGGCTTCAGCCGTGTCCAACTCAGGTAATTCTGTATTAGGTAGTTCTGTACTGGGTAGTTCTGTATGAGGTGGGTTGGGCAAATCTGGCCCATCCACACGACTGGCAGCCGCTAGTTCAGGAGAGAGCGAGGTATCGGTGATTTCCGAAATATCCGTTAATTCAGGAATGTCAATTGATTGAGGATGCGCGAGGTAGGTATCGATCGGCTGAAGTAGGAGGTCAGGATCTTCTAGATTGGAGATTTTTGCCAATGCGTTGTCTACACTTGTGTGATCCACAATGTTCGCCTCAGCGTCTAAGGCAGCCTCAGTCTCAGCATTACTCTTGATGGCTTCAGCTTCAATTGCTGTTGCTGAACCATCAGCCGCAGATGAGCTAAAGGTGGGCAGGTCAAGCGATCGCCGATCTTTGCTGGCTCCAGGAGTTCCAGACGGCCGTAGCAAAGGTGGCAATGACTGTTGCATGACTGGACGAAATTGGATCGGAGGAGCCGTCCTGGGCAGAGTCAGGACGGTACTGGTTGTAGCACTGCTGACAGGCTTTTGCTCAGGTAAAGAATCGGCTAGAAAATCGTTGGCGAGTGTTTCCAGTAACTCTAAGAGATCCGTCGTGACGCTAAAAGATTGACTGGCCAGCACGGCTGGAAGGCTGCCTTCCGATGCCATACCATAAAGCGCTAGCTCTCCCAAAAGCAGATGTGTTTCACAGTTGGGCGGCAGGGCAACAGTCAGCGAAAATGGTAAGGGCATACTTTGCTCTGACAGAGCCTGGGTTTGATCGGTGAGCATTCGAGAAGTTTGGGGGTCAAACAGGCGCAACCGCAGATGTCCACCAGGAAATGGGGAGTCTTCTGGCGGGTCTTCGGGTCGCTCAGATGGCAAGGGTTCATTGAGCACCTGTCCATTGAGCACGAGAGGCTGCTCTCGCAAAACCACATAGGTTTGGCGTTCCAAGGTCAATAGCAGCTTAGGCGCTTGAGCCGCTGTGGCAGTGAGCCGGTCAAAATCAGGCTGAGCGATCGCTGGAGTAATGACTTCTAAAGCAGGCTCTGCGGCATCAATGATGGTCAGACTGTCGGTTGTTCCGGTCTGATCTGCTGTATCTTGGCCCGTTTGATCTGAACCTGTTAGGTTCTGACGGGTTTGATCTAGACTGGCTGGTTCACTAGCCATTGAGTCTGGCTGCCAATCAGCATCCCAATCATCCGATGTCAACTCTAGCGGCAATACTTGAAGCTGTACGCTGTGCTGCCATCCATCCCCCAGCATCTCTGCCATCAGATCACCCGTACACCGCAGTTCCCAGGCTCCGGGCAACAGGCGGGTAAAAGGAATGATGACAATCAACCCATCTTTGTTCGTTTGACTAGTGCGCTTTTGAATACGGCGAACTGGAGGCGTTTCGGTGATTGCGTTCTGAACCATCCGAATCTCAACAGGGGCATTGATGCGGCTAGAACGCGCCACAATGCGATATCGTCCCTCCAGGATCTCAACTTTCGGAGATTCTAGGGGAAGCCAGGAGCGATCGCCCTCTTTTTGGATCAGGAATTCCCAAAACGCCATTTCAAACCTCTGGGTAAGTCAGAACTAAAAAATCTAGAGAAGGGGATTGCAGAACATTAGGGAATATGTAGAACACCCGGTCAGTCTACGATCCCGTGAATGGTCAGGGGTGGGTGATCAGATGCTCAGCCCATGACTCTTTTGAAATAGGTCATATTTGAGGCAGATCCAAGCAGCGAAGTTCACGAGGCACATCAATCATCGCTGCTCAATTCTGTCGTCTGATTTTACAGCAATTTATCGTTTAGGAACGCATCAATCATGAGTGTCGCATTAGGATTAGCTGGGCGATTCTTTGGGCAATGCCAGGACCCTATAGGACATCCATGATGAGGGCATCTGGGTTAAGTTACGAAACTTTACATAAGAAAACCCGATACAGTAGTGGATAGGTAAAGGAATTTAAACTTCTCTCAGATAGGGTCTGATCATTCATGCGCGTAATCTTGATGACTGGCAAAGGCGGAGTTGGCAAAACCTCCGTAGCCGCTGCGACAGGACTGCGATGTGCCGAACTGGGCTATAAGACCCTGGTTCTCAGTACTGATCCAGCACACTCGTTGGCCGACAGCTTTGATAGAGAGCTAGAACATGCGCCGCGTCTAGTGTGCCCCAATCTCTGGGGCGCAGAGTTGGATGCACTGATGGAACTGGAAGGCAACTGGGGATCTGTAAAACGCTACATTACCCAAGTTCTACAAGCTAGAGGCTTAGATGGCGTAGAAGCTGAAGAACTGGCAATCCTGCCTGGCATGGATGAAATTTTCAGCCTGGTGCGGATGAAACGTCACTATGATGAGGGCGAATATGATGTCCTGATCATTGACTCGGCTCCCACGGGCACTGCCCTGCGGCTGTTGAGCCTACCTGAAGTGGCAGGCTGGTATATGCGCCGCTTCTACAAGCCCTTACAGGCTGTCTCATCCGCGCTCAGACCCCTAGTAGAACCTCTGTTTCGACCGATCGCAGGCTTCTCCCTGCCCAACAAAGAAGTCATGGATGCGCCCTACGAATTCTACGAACAAATTGAAGCCCTCGAAAAAGTTTTAACAGACAATACCAAAACCTCAGTGCGGTTGGTCACTAATCCCGAAAAGATGGTGATCAAAGAGTCTTTGCGGGCCCATGCTTACCTCAGCCTCTACAATGTGGCAACCGATCTGGTAGTAGCAAATCGCATCATTCCTGACCAAGTGACTGACCCGTTTTTTAAACGCTGGAAGGAAAATCAAGAGCAGTATCGCCGCGAAATTCATGAGAACTTCCATCCTCTACCCGTCAAGGAAGTCCCGCTCTACTCAGAAGAAATGTGTGGGCTGGAAGCCCTGGAACGGCTGAAAGAGACGCTCTACGCTGATGAAGACCCGGCTCAGGTCTACTACAAAGAAACCACGTTGCGCGTGGTGCAAGAGCAAAAATCACTATAGCTTGGAGGTCTATCTCCCTGGGATTGCCAAAGATAAAGTGGAACTTAGCAAAACTGGAGATGAGTTGAATATCCGTATTGGCAACCATCGTCGTAATCTGGTATTGCCCCAAGCTCTAGCAGCCCTTCAGCCATCAGGCGCAAAGATGGAAGAAGACTACTTGAAAATTCGGTTTGCCAGTATGGGTTAAGAGCGCATTTGGAGTTAGGAGCACATTTTTGTCTAAAAAGGTACATCATCCTCGTCGGTGTCAGTGTCAGTGTCAGTGTCAGTGTCAGCATTGCTGAGCAAATCGACTTCTGGCGCTAAAGGCAATTCGGCGGCAATGGCTACAGACAGGTTATCTGAGCTCACAATTTGACCGTTAAACATCTGGGCAAAGCTTTTAGCTGCTCGGCTGACCTCATCTTCGGCTTGCCAGGCCGCCAGAGCAGGTTCTAACCCACCCGTTGAGGGCTGAGGGCTAGGATAAGCAGAAGCAGGCGATCGCTCCCCTGTGGGTATCGCGGGTGTGGAGGGTGGAGTGACCCTAAATTCCGCTGAAGATTCTCGGACTGTCGGCTGAGGCGGTTGCGACTCAGGCGATCGCAACTCAGGCGGGGCCGACTGAGCGATCGCCTGAGTTGTACCTATCCCATTCCCACCTGTGCCATTCGCATCTACTTTGGCAGCCACGACTTCCAGACTGACCCTAATTTTGTGACCGTAAATTTTGGCAAACGCTGCTTCAATATTGGGTGCCCGCTCGATCGCCATCTTAAACAACGGCTGAGAGGTAAAGCCAACCTTAGCTTCTTGTCCATTAAATGCCACTAAGCGCCCCTGCTGACGCAGCAACATTTGAGTGCCAGGTGGTTGTAGAGTAGCAATTAATTCATTCCAAACTTGAACTAAGTCAAACCCAGGACTTTCAGTGGGTGTTGCGGCGGCTGGCGTTGCGACAGATTCTGCAACCTTGGATTTGGGTTCAGTGCTTGGTTTAGCAGTGTTTAAGGGGCGATCGCTAGCAGCGGCTGGCGGCGAGGTCGATGCTTTATCAGTCAATTCTTGATCAGCCACCTCTTTATCCAGGTGATGCGGAGTTGCAATGGGTTCAGATGCGATTGGGGGAGTCTGCGGTATCTTGGCGATCGGCTCCCCTGGCTTGCGGGCAACAGGTGCTTGCGGCGCAGGAGGCATCTGCCTCTCCAGGCTGGGACGATGCGCCATTGCCGAAGGTAGCAGCCCCATCAACGTCACCTCTAGCCATAGCCGAGCTGAGTGGTATTTCTCACCTGCACCTCGCTTTCGCGGAGTCGTTGCTGTCCCATCAACAGAGTAGGGATGTCTAAGGCTTGGGCAAATCGGCACAGTTCTGCCCAAGTCGGCGGGGTAATGGCCACCAGATCCAGGCGATCGGGGGTGGCTTTGGCAATCAGCAAATCTCGGTAAAAACTGGCGAGGTTTTGCAACACAGTTAACGGTTCTCGTCCCCGATCCATCAGGTGCCGGGCTTGGTCAATTACCTGGGTGGGATCATCGGCAGCGATCGCCTGCACCAACGCCAACAAATCTCGCTCAGGCACTGCGCCCACCAAATCCCAGACGCGATCGCTACTCACCTGCCCTTCTAACAAACTCAGTTGATCCAGCAGGCTTTCAGCATCTCGCAGCCCTCCTTGAGAAATCTGTCCCACTAACTGAAGTGCATCAGGGGTAATGGCGATCGATTCTTGAGCGGCAATGGTTCCTAAATGCTTGACCATTGCCTCCAGCGGAATCCGGCGAAAGTCAAACCGCTGGCAGCGAGAAATAATTGTGGGTAGCACTCGCTGGGGATCAGTTGTAGCCAGGATAAAAACCACGCGATCAGGTGGCTCTTCTAGGGTCTTAATAAAGCGTTGAAGGCGGCGGTACTGAGCATGTGACACTCATCAATCACGTACACCTTATAGCGAGCTTGGACGGGAGCGAATTGCGATCGCTCAATTAACTCCCGAATGTTATCCACTCCTGTATTGCTGGCTGCATCAATTTCAATCACATCCAGGGCTGAGCCATTGGCGATCGCCCGGCAGACCTCGCACACCCCACAAGGTTTTTCAGTCGGCACTGGGCGACTCAGGCAGTTCAGCGACTTTGCCAAAATTCGAGCACTGGAAGTTTTACCCGTTCCTCGTGCTCCTGTAAACAAATAGGCAGGCGCAATCTTCTGCTGCTGTAAAGCGTTAGTGAGGGTAGAAGCGATCGCCTCTTGTCCTACCAATTCAGCAAAAGTTTGAGGACGATATTTGTGGTGCAGCGGTTCGTAAGCCATGACGGAGCGAGAGGATGAGAGGGCTAGGCTGGACTTCAGATCTCTTCAGATCTCTGTTGTAGGCAATTCAAAGACCGGACATTTGGAGCTGCCAATAGATTAGTATCCCCTCAAAATTCAAAACTGGGCATTTAAAACTTGCTGATTCCAATCTACGATTTCCTGCCACAATCCCTTCTCATCCAGTGAGTTATTAATCGTTAATCGAATTAATGATCCCAATCTACGATTTCCTGCCACAATCCCTTCCTCTCTGTGGGATAATATGATCGCATTATCTTTAAAAATCCCTAGTGAGTACTGTCCGCACTGTTTCTGACACCAAGAGAGCCTTCTACACCCTGCACACTCGCCCCATTAACTCCATCTATCGGCGGGTGGTTGATGAATTGATGGTAGAGATGCATTTGCTCTCCGTCAATGCGGATTTTTCCTATAACCCCATCTATCGGCTGGGCGTAGTCACAGCTTTCGATCGCTTCATGCAGGGCTACCGACCCGAAGAAGACATCAACTCTATTTTCAATGCACTCTGTCAGGCATTACAAGAAGACCCTCAGCAGTATCGGCAGGAAGCCGAACAGATTCGCTCGGAGGCAACCGCTTACACAGTTCAGCGACTTTTTTGGCAAAGTCTCAGCAGCCTAGCCCCACAGACTCATCT
>JAAUOQ010000511.1 GCA_012034795.1 Leptolyngbyaceae cyanobacterium CRU_2_3 | reverse complement strand
CCAGGAAGTAGGAACATTTCTGGGGGAACTAAAGCTGAGAGAACAGGTCTGAGAGGTATCCTAATCAATACAAGGCGTTTTGGCGCTAGCTTGATCAGCGCCGTCAGATTTTAATAGGCCAACGCTGTAATTCACGGTTTCTCGCAGGATGGTGTGATGATTGGGCAAAAATACCCGCAGTTCCGGCTGGTAGTAAGCGTGGCTATTTTGTTCTGGATCGTTTGCGTGGGGTTAGTGCTCCAGCGCTATTTCAATTTCTATCCGACCTATGTCTCCTTTGACCAAGGCATTTTCAACCAGGTGTTTTGGAACACCTTACACGGTCGCTGGTTTGAAAGTTCTTTGTCTTCTACCGAATCTAGCACTGTGATGCAGGGAAATCTGCCCGATGTTGCCTATCGACGGTTGGGGCAGCACTTTACACCTGCACTGCTGTTGTGGCTCCCCTGGTATGCTCTGTTTCCTTCAGCAGCAGGATTATCAGTGTTGCAAGTGACGCTGGTAACGCTGGCTGGGTTGGTGCTCTACGCTCTAGCGCGTCACTATCATCCGCCTCAGCTAGCGGCCATGATTGCTGTGAGCTTTTATGGCGCGATCGCAGTCATCAGTCCAACGCTGGCGAATTTTCATGATATTTGCCAGATACCCCTGTTCATTTTTGGGCTGCTCCTGGCGCTAGAAAAACGCTGGTGGTGGCTGTTGGGTGTCTTGGCAGTTCTTACCTTGCTGGTGCGAGAAGATAGCGGCGTCGTGCTCTTCGGCATTGGCTGTTTTTTGGCAGTTAGCCGCCGCTCTCTTTGGATTGGCATGGGGCTATGTGGATTGAGTTTCAGCTACATGCTGCTCGTCACCAACCTCGTGATGCCGCAGTTTTCGCAGGATGTGTCTCAGCGCTTCATGATTGAGCAGTTTGGGCAGTTTGTCGATGGTAATTCTGCCTCAACCCTGGATGTGCTGGGGGGAATTCTTCGCAATCCCCTCCGTTTACTTGTGGAGGTAGTGACGCCCTTCGATCGCACCTTACGCTATTTGCTGGGTCAGTGGGTGCCGTTGGCCTTTATTCCAGTCATCTCTCCAGCATCCTGGATTCTGGCAGGTTTCCCCATGTTCAAAATCCTGATTCAGCGGGAAGAGATTACATCGCTGTCCCTGCACTTGCGCTATGCCATGACTTTAGTTCCAGGATTGTTCTATGGTGCAATTCTGTGGTGGCAAGCTCATCCTCACTTCTTTCAGCAGCGGTTGCGTCGGATTTGGATAGGCTGCATTATTTTGTCGCTATTTTTCACGATTACCTCAAATCCCAATCGGGTGCTTTCCTTTGCCATTCCCGATTCATTTCAGCCCTGGGTTTATGTCTCACCCCCCCGGCAGTGGCAGCACAGTCAAGCCATTCAAGCTTTGCTGTCCCAAATTCCGCCTGAAGCAAGTGTGACTGCTACCGATCATGTCGTTGCCCATGTTTCCAGTCGGCGGCAGGTATTGCGATTTCCCATGCAGCGACTGCGGGACGATCGCGATAAACCGATTAGAGTTGAGTATGCGATCGCCGATTTGTGGTACCTCCAGCAATATCAACCCGCTTTTACAGACTATCGAAAAAGCTTACAAGAGGCGATCGCTGCTATTGATCAACTGCAAACTCGTCGCTATGGCATCCTGAGCTTTCAAGATGGGGTGGTGCTGATGCGGTGGAAGGCTGTGTCAGATCCAGCAGCACTAGCAGGCTGGTCTGCTTATCGGCAGAGTGTTAAGAATCCAGTTTAGAAAGCCTTGATTGCATTGAAGCGCAGAGCGCTAGGTAACTCCAGAGAGGCGATCGCCTCGATCAAAAATTCCTCTGACCTGCCACCAGATCAGAGGAATGGACACTTGTAAATTTAGACCTTTCAGCTTAGGGAAGCCTAAACCAACTTACTAGAAAGCAGGCTAGGCTTGATCTAGAACTACTGGCCTAGATTCAGTGTCTGCCTCAACAACGGATGGCAGATGACGGTTGTAAGGCACTACGTCTTCGCTATAGTAACGAGCGTACTCAGAGCTATCTATCATGGCTTCAACGGCAGCTTTCAAGCCACTATCTGCCAAGAGCCGGTTGTATGGGTCCATCTCAGCTTGCGTAGCAGGAGCGCGACCCAAAAGGTGGCGGAATAAGAACTCAACCACCTTCGCACTGGGGTAGGGCGTGTAGAAACGGCGAATGTAGATCTCTGAACTCGCTAAAGACCTGACGAACTCTCGCACCGAAATTTCACCGTTCTTTAGCTGGCTTTCCAAATCAGTCTGGCGAATCTCTTGAGAGATTTGGCCATTCAGTACATCTAAGATTTGTACGTAGAGGGCGTTGATCACCAGTTCCTTTTCAGCACTGCTGTCCTGTGGATTCAAGCGATAGATACGCGCAGGTTTACAACGAGAGTTTCCCGCACCCACCTCAACTGATTGATCCTGGACAGTACCATAGGAGCGCCCCAACTCCACAAATGCAGGCTGGCTCTCTGACTGACGAGCCTGCTTCTCCAGATCAGCTAATGCTTTGCTCATCAGAGGCATCTTAGTGATATCCATCCGAGACTTGACTGGGTCAAAACTGGGAACAATCAGATCTTTGTTTTGCTTGGTCAACTGATCATAGAGGCGGTTGGTGTTGGGGAAATTAGCCGCAGGGAGCGTTGGAAAGCGCCGGTAGGGTACTGTGTCTTCCCCAAAGTTCTCAGCATACTCTGGAGTATTCACCATTGCCCGGACGAATGCACCCAAACCTTCACTTGCCAGCAGCTTGTTATACCTGCGAATCTCAGCTTGATCGAGGGGTGCCCGACCTAAGAAGTGTTTAGTACCCAACTCAATCACCTTGGTGTTGGGATAGGGGGTATAGAACTCCTTGATATACAGACGAGAAGTACCCAACGCTTCAATGAATTCTTTCAGATTCAGTTCGTTGTTTCTCAACTTGCTTTCCAGAGCTGTGAACTCATTTTGCAAGATGTAGGGTTCTATATCCCGTTCAAAGATTTGCCGGTAGGCGCCCGAATTACCGTCTGAACTTCAGTGTTAGTCTGGTTTGTTAGCTTGAACAACTTAGTCTGATGGCGTTGCTTGCTAACACCTTGGCTGGCTCGGAACTCCACATCAGCAATACTGCGGTTATCTTCGACAGTACCC
>JAAUOQ010000088.1 GCA_012034795.1 Leptolyngbyaceae cyanobacterium CRU_2_3 | reverse complement strand
AATTGTGATTGTCGATCGCGGCTGGCGTCTGTGATGGTCTGCACTTAGGCACAAACGCCAGATCTGCCTTGATTACTCGTGCCTTGGCAGAATAATTCGCATTGGCACTCACTTAGGTGGACAGCCAGAGACTTTCTTTGGTTTGTCTGGTTTAGGCGATTTGATGGCAACTTGCAGTAGCCCCCTGAGCCGCAATTATCGAGTCGGCTATGGCTTAGCCCAGGGCAAGTCCTTAGTGCAAGTGCTAGAGGAGCTTCAGAGTACGGCTGAAGGCGTCAGTACCACGAATGTCTTGATCGATCTGGCTCAGCGAGAAAAGATTCCGGTGCCTGTATCCTGGCAGGTTTATCAAGTTTGAATGGCGTGACTACGCCTCAGAAGGCCTTGGCAGCACTGATGGATCGCGACCTCAAAGCGGAAGCTCACGACTTGTCTTCAGCGCCGTAAATGGGTCAAGCGCTAAGAGGACTTGAGCCGTGCAAATTATACTACTTCTGGTGGCTGCACTTCCCCAGAGACTGACTGCGCGGCTTTGGGTAGTTCTAGGCAATAGCCAGCACCATAGACTGTTTTAATGTAATTTGGGTGGCGGGGATCTGGCTCTAGCTTGGTTCTCAGATGGCGGACGTGAACGCGAATAGTCTCAATGTCATCATTCGGGTCATATCCCCAGACTTCCTTGAGAATTTCACTGGGCGAAACCGTTTGGCCGTGCCGTTGTAACAGGCAGTGTAACAGTTCAAACTCTAGGTGTGTCAGTTTAACTGTCTTGTCAAACCAGATCGCTTCTAAGCGCTCAGGAACTAGTGTCAGCGGCCCAAAGTTGAGAATTTCGGTATGTTTGGCAGCCTGGGGAATGCGATCGGTTCGCCGTAGTAGAGCACGAACTCGCGCCAGCATCTCCTCAATCTCAAAGGGTTTGGTCAAATAGTCATCTGCTCCAGCATTGAACCCCTCCACCTTGTCATGTGTTTGACCTAGCGCAGTCAACATCACGACAGGAATATCGGCTGTGCGCTCATCGCGACGCAACCGTTGGCAGACGGTGAAGCCATCTACTTTGGGTAGCATGAGATCGAGCATAATCAGATCGGGCAAAAGCTGAAGTGCCAAAGCCTGTCCTTTGATGCCGTCTGGAGCCTGGCTAACATCATATCCAGCCATTTCCAAATTAACAGCAACTAATTCTGAAATCGCAGGGTCATCGTCAATGACAAGTATGCGGGGCATCACTAAATTTTGTATAGATGATTGGTTACAGTTTATTGTCCGAGCCATTTAGGAATGAGAAGATTCCTGTACAGATTATAAGCAAGGATTCTTAATTCTTTCTAAACAAGCCAGATTTATTGATTTCTCAAGCAGTTCAAAATTTCTCTAATCAAAGATTTTAGCGTTCTCTCCGCATTAAAGCACTGAAATAATCTTGATCTGACCCTCGGCCAATTGAAAAAGCCAAGCTGATTGAGAAACCTGAGCACTAATCCTTTGCAATTATGCAACAGTTTATGTATTTTTGTTAATTTAACGAAATGCCTCGAAGTCTCGTAAAATGGGGGACGGCTAAAAATCCCCATCACCATCTTACGTAAGGGCTATGGTTTCTGTTTCTGGTTGCATGGATGCATTACGCGATCGCGGACAATGTGCGCTTATTCCCTTCATTACAGCAGGCGATCCTGATCTGGAAACCACTGCAAAAGCTCTAGAGCTGCTCGATCGGAGCGGTGCAGACCTGATTGAATTGGGGGTGCCTTACTCTGATCCGCTGGCGGATGGCCCCGTGATTCAAGCGGCGGCTACCCGCGCCCTCCAGCAAGGGACTCGGTTAGAAGATGTCTTGAGCATGCTGAAGACGGTCAGTCCCAAGCTCAAATCTCCTGTGATTCTGTTTACCTACTACAATCCAATTCTCAATCGCGGCATAGATACCTTTTTTCAAGAGATTGTTGCGGCAGGGGCCAGCGGTTTAGTTGTGCCCGATCTGCCCCTAGAAGAAGTGGAGAGCTTGCAGCAATCTGCTGCCAAAGCGGGTGTTGAGATCATTTTACTGGTGGCTCCCACGTCACCTAAAGGCAGGATTGAAGCGATCGCTGCCCAATCCCAAGGGTTCATCTATTTGGTCAGCGTCACGGGTGTGACGGGGATGCGCACCGAAATTCAGTCACGAGTCCAGGGCTTGCTGACTGAACTGCATGGCGTTACTGACAAACCAATTGGCGTTGGTTTTGGTATTTCTCAGGCAAGTCAGGCGCAGCAGGTGAGAGCATGGGGGGCAGATGCCGTAATTGTAGGCAGCGCTTTTGTGAAGCGGCTGGCAGAGGGTTCTCCCGATCAGGGGTTACAGGCGATTGAGATATTTTGCCGTAGCCTGAAAGCCGCAATTAGCGAATGACGGGGTTAGAGAACTAGCGTGGAACCCTCAGAATTTCAATACTTGATCCTGAACGCCCTCGATACGTTGGAACTCCTGCAACAGAGAACCTATGATCAAGATACGGGCATCTGGTATATCCTCACGCCTAGCCCCATGCTGTCATTTGCCATGCTTTTACAAAACGGCGATATTGTTCCTATTACACCTGTATCAGAGCTATAGCGCTTTGCACCCAGTTAAAACCAAATTAGTTAAAACCAGATGATTTTAGGAGGTGGTGCGGTATGTGGCTTCCCAAACTAATTTGGACTTCCTGAAACTGAAATTGTTATCTGTATGAAAGATTTAACAGAATTGCAGCAACGGCAATATCTCAGAATGCTAGAGCTTTCCAATCTGGCGCGGCAGCGATATCTGGATAATGGGGGCGATCCCCATCGATCGGCGGATGATAACTATCTTTCAGGGGCAGAGCGGCAAGAGTTTTTAGAACTGGGTCGGCTATTGGGCAATGTTCGAGTGATCGACGGCTATGTCTATTGCCAGGGGCGCTCCTGGAAAATCCCTGATCTCTAGTGCTTGATATTTCCAGGAGTAGAATCTGACCTGTTTATCGGGCGATCGCGATGTCCTGAGTTGCTGCCCATTGGTTGAGATCCTGACGGTTAATAGCGGCTGCCATCAAGTCGGGGAAGCGATCGGGGGTGCAGGCAAAGGCAGGTACTCCTAATGTGGCCATGAAGTGAGCATTGTCATGGTCATACCAGGCTGCGCCGTCGTCATTGAGGGCTAATAGGGTGATGAATTGAATGCCTGAACCCACTAATGCACTCATTCGCTGGCGCATCTCGGTTTGATTGCCGCCTTCATACAGGTCGCTAATCAACACCAAAATTGTGTCCTGCGGTTGTCGGACTAAGCTCTGGCAATAAGCCAGAGCTCGATTAATATCTGTACCGCCACCCAGTTGTGTCCCAAACAAGACTTCTACCGGATCTTGCAGCAAGTCTGTTAAATCCACAATGGCAGTATCGAAAACCACCATCCGAGTTTGCACAGCCGGCAGGGAAGCCAGCACTGCACTAAAAATCCCGGCATAGACGACGGAGGTTGCCATTGAACCGCTTTGATCGACGCAGAGAATAATGTCGCGCAGGGCAGAGCGTTTACGTCCGTAGCCAATGCGAACTTCAGGAATAATGGTGCGGTAGTTGGGCTGATAGTGCTTGAGGTTGGCGCGAATCGTTCGATGCCAGTCAATCTCATGATGACGGGGACGGCGGTTGCGGGTGGCGCGGTTGAGGCTGCCCAGGATGGCCTGACGGGTGGGATTTTCTAGTTTGCGGATGAGATCTTCCACGACACGCCGCACCACAATCCGGGCTGTCTCTTTCGTCTTACCGGGCATAACACCGCTGAGGGATAGCAGATTGGAGACGAGATGCACGTCCGGTTCTACGGCTTCTAACAGTTCTGGCTCCAGCAGCATTTGACGCAGGTTGAGCCGTTCCAGTGCATCCTGCTGCATGACTTTCACCACGGAGGTAGGGAAATAGGTGCGAATATCGCCCAACCAACGAGCCACCTTAGGGGAGGATGCTCCTAAGCCACCTTGTCGAGAATCGCTATCGTACAGGGCACTTAGGGCGCGATCGATGCCCTGGTCAGCCGATCCTAGACTAAACCCATCGCCCTCTGTGCCATCGCCGATGCCGTTAATCTGCGTGCCTGTGCAAATCCCATCAGCGGCACCGCCACCTAAGATCAGCCGCCAGCGTCGCAAGCGTTCTTGAGGAGAGGAGTTCGATCTCATAGGGAAATACCGAGTAATTGAACGATGAGGGGGAGCACTGCATCCGCGCGATCGTCATCAAACGCTCCCATCTTTTCTAAAGTGCCAGGTGCAGCATTGCCCTGGCGTACCCGTTCTCCCATTTGACGCCGTTCTGGAGCCGGAAAGGTGGAAAAGGTGCGACGGAGTAGCGGCAGAATGGCGGTGAACGCCTCGGCAGGAAGTTGGAGCACCCAATCATCCAGGACTTGCCAGAGCGTCAGATTATGGAGTAGCAGCAGTCCACTTCCTGCCAGGAAACCTTCAATCCAGGCGGCAGCTTGGGTCGGGTCGGTTGCCGTAGAGAGCGCTAACCCTAACCGACGAGCCGTATCTTCTGCCTGGAACACCCCTGCTTCAAACAGCAAGCGGCAGCAGCGCCCTGCCAGCAGTCCATGTAGTCCCTGTTGGTCTGCCATTTGAGCCAGAACTTGCTGCCACATCTCTAAAAATTCGGGTTGCTGGAGGAGGGCGATCGCCCCCTGTACTGCAATTACCAGTTGATATAAATGGGCAGCGGCATCGTCATCTAGAGAAGCAGCAGCGATCGGCAGACCGATGCAAATCCGAGTAACTAATCCTGAAACAACAGGCTCAACGATCTCTTTTTCAAACTGGCGGACAGTGCCATAACGCATAACGTTGACTAAGGGCGGTAGGGCTGCCATCAAATGCGTCATATCACTGGCAAGGGCCGCTTCTGATTCCAGACGGGTCATCAAGTGGTCGATCGCTAGCGGCAGGTTTGCCAGCAGGGTTTGATCGATCAGCTTCGTTAGATCGGGTAGGTTAGCCGCGTTGGCACAATTGCACGTCCAGGCAATGGCTGCCATCTCAATGGTGTTACCCCAGACCCCCACTTCAATCAAGCGAATCGCCAACTCCGGTTGCCATTGCAAGCGCCAAACCTCACGGAATGTGCCTTTCGTGCTGCCTGTAGCTTGTTGTTTGCCCCAGGGTAGATGCAGCAGGGTGAGCCGATGCAGGAAGTGCGATCGCTCTAAATCCAGAGGTTTGCGTAAATCCAGTTCCAGAGTAGTTTCCGTAGCTTCTGCTTTCAGCCGCAACCGCTTCTGCTGCCGCTGTAAATCTTGTTGCAGCGGCACCATGGCGTTGTTTCAGGAACCTTGCCCAAACGCTCGCCGACAATGAGTTGGGTATGGATTAACCGCATGGGTAGCGGATCGCCAAAACATAAAACTGTTTGAGTGGCTTCGTTGAGTTCTGCTAAACCGGGGAGAGGGCGATCGCGCAAGGCGGCTAAGGTTTCTGCCAGCCGCACTGCCTCAATCACACTGGCTGAGGAAGCATCCAGATCTTGCTTTCGCAACAGTCGGGCAACCTTGGTTAGCCAGCGAATTGAGCTATCTGCTGTTCCATGAGAACGTTCTGGAGTAAGAGCCTGCCTGTCTCCCTGCTCCCATAAATGCTGATACCAGCCTGGGGATTCGACTCCAGCCCCGTAGCCACTGCTAATCGCTAGGCGTCCGTAAGTCCAGGGCACCCAGGTTGCTTCTACCTTAAGTTTAGACAATCCTTTGAGCAGGGCATTGTCGGTTTTAGCCGGGGGCAGGGTTACCAGAGCGGGAGCGTGCCATGCGCCACAAACCACAGCAATTTTCTCAAAGCCTTGCTGTTCTGCCTCGCGGATGGTTTTTCGCATGTAGGCTTCTCGGTAAGCTTCCAGCAGTAACGACGAAGCCTTGATTTTTCCCTCCTGCTCCCCCTGTTCCACTTCGGTTCGTAGTACCGTCATGGCTTCCAAAATTGCCGTGAATAATTCAGTGCTGTCTTGCCGCTGTTCAACCAAGTGTTCCCACCAGCGTTCGCTATCAGTATATCCTGCTGCTTGAGCCAACAAGTGAAGGGGATCTACCCGATAGTCAACTGGAGGGGCAATTGCAGGAGTGTTACCTTCCTCCACACTTACGCTGGTAGTTTCCCTTTCTAGTTCAGGTACTTGATCTAATTCACGGTTTAATTCCTGATTTAATTCCTGATCTAAGGCAAATCGATACGCTTGAGGCAAGTCCATAAACCGAACTGGAATGTGCTGCCTCAGCCCATAGCCCATAGCCTGCCACTCTGGAGAAAAAATGGCAAAAGGATAGTAAACTGCTTGCTGTGGTTGGTCTGGCACGTAGACCAGCAAAGCCACTGGCGGCCGCATCTGAGAATCGACCAGCAAGGGCAAAACTGCCTCAGCATCGGGAGGACCCTCAACTAGGACAATATCGGGTTGCAACGTTGCCAATGCCTGACAGAGACTCCGAGCAGAACCGGCTCCGTGATGGCGAATACCAAAAATATGAACCGACATGAGGGCACTCCTAGAACATTTCTCGGCTGGCACGATAAAGGTCTTTCCAACCGTCGCGTTCTTTCACCACAGTTTCTAGGTATTCCTTCCAAACCACCTGATCTTGTACGGGATCTTTAACCACTGCTCCCACCAGTCCAGAGATCAAATCGCTGGCACTGAGGCAACCATCGCCAAAGTGAGCCGAGAGTGACATACCGCTGTTGACCACTGAAATCGCTTCAGCCGGACTGAGAGTGCCGGTGGGAGATTTGAGTTTGGTTTTGCCATCAATTGTCACTCCATTTCGCAGTTCTCGAAAGATTGTGACTACCCGTTGAATTTCCTCTAGGGCAGGAACTTCAGCAGGCAATTCCAGGGCGCGTCCGAGGCTTGCCACCCGCCGTTGCACAATTCTGACTTCTTCTTCAATCGTGTCGGGAACGGGCAAAATCACCGTATTGAAACGACGTTTGAGGGCACTGGAGAGTTCATTGACCCCGCGATCGCGATTATTGGCCGTAGCAATCACGTTAAAGCCTTTGTTCGCTTGAACTTCACTATTCAGTTCTGGAATTGGCAAAGTTTTCTCAGACAAATGGTAATTAGCGTGTCTTGCACATCAGAGGGAATGCGGGTCAATTCTTCTACGCGGGCAATCTTGCCATCTGCCATGGCCCGCATCATGGGGCTGGCAGTCAGAGCGTCCATTGAGGGCCCTTCTGCCAACAGTCGGGCGTAGTTCCAGCCATAGCGAATCGCCTCTTCGCTGGTACCTGCGGTGCCCTGGATTAGCAGAGTAGAATCGCCGGAAATTGCGGCTGCCAGATGTTCCGACACCCAGGATTTTGCTGTTCCGGGAACACCGTAGAGCAACAAAGCCCGATCGGTCGCGAGGGTAGCGATCGCCACTTCCATCAATCGGCGATTACCAATGTATTTAGACGATACTTCAAAACCGTTCTCTAGTGTGCCACCCAATAAGTAGAAGGATACTGCCCAAGGGGATAGCCGCCAGTGGGGAGGGCGCTGACGGGTATCGACTTTGTCCAGTTCGTCCAGTTCGTGGGCAAATTGCTGTTCGGCATGTTCGCGGAGTAAGGCGGCGGGAGTAGGGGATGGGGATGTGGGAGTTTTGATTTTAGATTTTGAGGTTGGCATGGTTTATGACCGAGTTAATTACCAATTTGACAACTAAGTTGATAACCAAATAATTCATCCAAAATAATTATGTAAAAGCCCTAATCATTACCGTCGTATGACTGCTTTCCCATTTCCTTTTCTCTCTTTTCTCTTCCCTTGCTTCTATCCTCCATCTTCCATTGCCAACGCTTGCAGCATATCTTGTCGAAACTGCACTGTTTCTAGAAATTTGTGAATGCGATCGCTAACATTAGCGTTAGCTTTTTCTGTAGCTGCTTCCGCGGCTGAACGGAGCTGCTCTGCTTCTGCTAATAAATCGGGCGAAATGCAGCGTGCTAAATCTTGTAGCAGTTGAAAAAATTCCCAAACGCTAATTTGTTTATCACTCGATAAATGCCTCGATAAATAGGCTGTCATTTGTTTTAAGGCTAAGTGCGAAAGTTCTTTTCCCCAAGTCTGATGAGGTTGGGCAACTGCCCTCAGCAAGCTCCAATTTGAGCATCTGCTTGAGCAGATGCTTGAGTTTCATCTTGATTTAATTCAAGCGGCTGAGCTAAATGCTGAATTAAATTAATGGCAAGGGTTTCTTGTTCTGCAAAAGTAAAGAGAGCCAGCAGCGATCGCACTTCTTCAATTGAGTGGGTCAATGTATTGATATTCTTGAGGTTATTGTTGATGTTATCGGGCAGCAATCCATTGAGTAGCATTCTTGCCCAGTCCCGATTGCGTTGGCGCAGTGCAGCCAGCCGCCAGCCGTCGATTACTACCTTTTGCCATTCTCCCAATTGCCATTCTCCCAAAACAAATCCGTCTGGTTGCTGCCAAAATTGCAGTGGCGCTGCGCTAATGATTTGCTGAAGCCACCAAGCGCGCTCACCGATACCAGCAGTGTTGGGTTTGGGTTCAATTCCATCTCGCTGCATTGCGGCATCACAAGTTTCAGGTAGTGAAATTTCCAGTGCCCTATTGGGTTGGAATTGGACAGATTGCTTCAGCCGATCTGCCATGCGCTGGCATAGATGAGATTCAGGCAGGCTGGCTAGTAAAGCCACAGCAACGCGACGGACTTCTTTGCTGCGATCGCCCAACATCCCTTCTAAAAAACGGTTCATCCGCTATACTCAGCTCGATGCGAAAGGTTTCCAGCAATTGGGCGCGATCGCCTGCTGCTTCCTGGCTCCAAATAGCAGCCAGTAATTCTCTAGCTCGGTCTGGCTCCTGAGCGCGCAAGCTTTGCAGATATAGCAACCTTGCCGCTTGAGTGCCCGTTTCCCAATCCTCGTCTGTTGCCAGGGACACAGCATAGCTCCAATCTGGATTTTGAGCCGCCAGCCAGCGTCCGCGCTGTCCCACAACGGGCAATATGAAGGCACGTAAGTCTCGCTGTTGCCGTCCTAGGTCAAGGAGTGCAGGTAAACACAGTTCTGGTACTCGTTGTTGGGCGATCGCCGCCCTCGTCAGCCATTCTGGCAAGATCTGGGAATGCTGTCCCTGGAGCATCTGCTGCAAAAACCAAGCAGCGTGGGGATGACAACGAGGGAGATTGTCAGGTGGGCAGGGTTCACTCAGAGGTACAGTTTGAGTTGTGGCCAGCCATCCTGCCTGTTGGTGTAGTGCCAGGGTTGCGGCAGCAGATAGCAACACTGCCTCAGTTGATTGATTGCCTGGTTTATTGCCCAGTTGTTCACCTGATTGATGACCCAGTCGAGCCAGTACTTGTCCTAGCTTTCCTGGAGCAATCGGGGGTTTAAAGGGTTGTCGTTCCGTGCCAATCAGAGCGGCTGAGATAACCGCCTGCCAAGAAGAATCAGTTCCCCAGCCCATAAAATACCTCCTCCATCCAAATGCTTAAAGGCATCAGTTGTGATCCGTCCCATTCTCCGAACACCGAGAGAGGAGACCCGCCACTCAAAGCTAATATTTGCCAGCCCTGAGTGGTGGACATCCGAGCAGACAGGGGTAGCACCTGATTCTGGAGATCTCGAAGTATCCAACCTTCACCCTCTCGCAGGGGGACAACGGCTTGTAGCAGCAAGGGAAATCGTTCTAACCAGGGGCAGGCGGCAAATGCCTTGCTATAGGCAGCGATCGCTTCAGAAATAGCGGCATATCCGGGCGGGTTCTTTGAGAGCATGACTGCCTCATGGCGGGTTTTGAGTAACGCCCGCAATGGATAGGCACTGGGGTAAAACGCTAGATCTGCTTCCAGACAAGTTCCTGGTAGCAGACTCTGCTCAAACGGCTGCTGTCCGTGGGCAAAATCGAGCAGTAGGGCAGATGTGGCAGTGGATTGTCCCCACAACCAGGTGCGGCGCACCTTCAAGCGATCTTCTTCCTCGGTGCATTGTCCCACCACTAACCAAAGATCGGACTGGACTACCCCTGCTAGTATGTCTTCCTGGTTCAGCGACCAACCGATCTGAGTTCGTAGGTCGGCTTGGACTTCGGGTGGTAACTGTTCGATATGTTCAAAGCCTTCAATCAAAAGATACAGTCGCCCCAATCGCTCTAGCAAGCGATCGCTCCAGCCTGTCCCCCTATAAGTAATCCCAGCTAGTTCACGCAGGTGCCTCGCCAGCCCTGGTGCCTGGGCATCAACCATGCGAGCCGCAATCCCATCCCAAACCTGATAAGCCTCTTGTGGTGCTGTTGCCAACCCCTGGCGTACCCGGTCTTCCAGCCAGAGGCGCAATTCTTGAAGACCAGCGCTAACCTTACGCTGACGTTCTGCGGCTCGTTTCGCCTGGGCTACTGGATCAGCCGCTTGTTCTTGTTGTTTAACTTGCTTTTCTGCCTGTTTTTCCGCCTGTTTTTCTGCCCGATGCGATCGACTGATTTGCCATTCTGCCACCCAAGTTGGTAGCTCTGCTTCGGCGATCGCATCGGGTTGTTCCGCCAAAAGCAAGAACAGCCCGTAGTCCATGTTTGCAGGGGAATTTGCTGGCTGGGACAGCTACAGCGAAACGCAGGTTCACTCAGGTCGATCTGCGTTTGATAGGGATTTTTGCCGCTGCCTTGACACTCTCCCCACAGCAGCGATTCGCGAATTCCCAAAGATATCCATTTCCTGACAGTTGCCAGTCCTCGCCCATTCTTAGCCGATGCAGCATCGGGTGACAGAGCCAACACTTGTTCTGGGGTCCATTGAGCAGGCATAGTGGCTCCAGGTGAATCCAATTTGGGCTATTTTGGGCAACTCCCCAAGGCTTTGGTAACTTCGCCTCCTAGTCAGTGTCAACCGTATTTTTACAGATACAGGTTCCTACAGCGACAGAGCAGACAGAATGGGATTAGAACATTTGTACTAATTTTACCCATAAAAGTCAAGTGGAGCAACTTCATGAGGCTCAATGCTGTTTACTGAACTCATGAAAATCAAAAAATAATCTGTACTCAGTTCACTTGAAAATCTCTATATTACAGGCTGTAGCGGTCAGGGTGGAATTGCCAGGAACCCGGACTGTGCACAACGATGAGGATTTCAGTGCGGTTCAAACAACAAAGGGACATAGCAATGCTATGTCCCCTAAATACCCTACAAGATGTTAATCGCAGCTTAGTAAGCGGCTGTAACCTCTTCTAGACCGACAGAATTTAACAGTTCATGCCAATCTTCTGCAAGCGTTGCATCAGTCGGCTGAGCCATCCGCAAATCCGTCAACATTGCTGCACTATCATACCAAACGCCCTTCGCTGCCAAGATATCTGCACGCTGATGAGCATCTCCTTGTTGCAAAGCTTGAGCGAGTTCAGCATCGGGTTGAATTCGCTTAATCCAAGCATCAACATAAGGGGTACTCGGCGAGAGCGTACCATCGATCATCAGCGCAAAGAACCACTGATAGTCTTTACCTGCTTCCAACGCTGGTGCTTCTTTGGGTAATTGAATGGCCACAACGCCTGCGTTGCTTGGCACTGCCACTAGTGCCTGATAGACCGTGTTGCCAGCATCATCCTTCAAGCTGAATACTGCATCTTGGGCGTTCGAGCTAGGAACGTAGACCAAGATTGTCGGACGCTCTACTAGCGTTGTGCCGTAAAAGCTTTGTGGAGTAACTGCGAACATCGGAAGCGCTTGATCCCCAGATTGGGAGGGCAAGTAGCCGTACAAGTTCGTGCGAGAGGCTCCACCAACAGTGGTTCGAGGTGCCGTATTATCGCTAGGCGGAATAAATCCATTCCGAGAAGCGCCGCCAGAGGCTTGACGGGGGGCTGCATTATCAGGCGCAGGCGTGAATACTCCTCTCGAAGCACCACCAGAGGCTTGACGGGGGGCGGCATTGTCAGGCGCAGGCGT
>JAAUOQ010000510.1 GCA_012034795.1 Leptolyngbyaceae cyanobacterium CRU_2_3 | reverse complement strand
ACCTGATCACGGGGGGAATGGGCGGTCTGGGGCTAGCGATCGCCCACTGGCTAAGAGAACACGGCGCTCGCCATTTGGTCTTACTCTCTCGCAGTGGAGCTAATACAGAGCAACGGAAAGCGGCGATCGCTGCTCTCCAGCAGTCTGATATTGAAGTACTGGCTCCAACGGTTGATGTTACAGATCGCGTTGCCATGACCGCGCTCTTTGAACAGATATCCCAAACCCTTCCCCCTTTACGAGGCATTATTCATGCTGCGGGGCTGGGAGGATTCACTTATATTCCCGATCTGTGTGCTGCTGATCTGGAGACACTGCTAGATCCCAAAGTTGCTGGCACCTGGAATCTCCATGAGCTAAGTCTGGGGTGTGATCTAGATTTCTTCGTGAGTTTTTCCTCGATCGCCAGTGTTTGGGGATCGGTGGGGCAAGCGCACTATGCCGCTGCGAACCAATTCCTGGATTTGTTCGCAGCCTATCGCCGCCAATTGGGTCTGGCTGCACTCACCATTAATTGGTCGGCGGTGACGGGGGCAGGTATGTTAACGGCAGCCAAAGCAGCCGAAATGGAGCAATATCTCAGTCGCATTGGGGTAGGGCGTTTGAGTTTGTCCGAGGTCACAACGGCGCTGGAGTTGCTCTTAGCAACAGGGACAGATCAAGCGGTAGTTGCCCCGATGGATTGGAGTCGCTTCCGCAGTGTTTATGAAACAGGGCGTAGACGGCACTTGCTCGATTGCTTAGGTCAACCCACTCCTTTATCAGAAACAGAGATTCAGGTAGAAAAAACTGTCCTGAGAGCGCAGATAGAAGCAGCGCCCTCGGCTGAACGATTCAAGCTCTTGCGGCGCTCAATCCAGGCAGAGGTTGGGGCAGTTTTGGGATTGCCAGCCACAAACCTACCTGCTATCGACGCTGGCTTTTTGAGTTGGGAATGGATTCCCTAATGGCAGTGGAACTCAAAAGTCGATTATCGAAGCAACTAGGGATTCGTCTACCAGCAACCCTTGCCTTCGACTTCCCCAACATTGAGCGCCTTAGCCACTATCTGTCCACAGAGGGGTTGCGCCTGCCTTCGCCTGACTCCCCCATCGCAACCAGGAGTGTCCGGACGTCTCTAAATCAGCCAGATCAACCCGATGAGCCGATCGCCATTATTGGCATGGCTTGCCGACTACCAGGAGGCATCAATACCCCTGAAGCCTTCTGGCAACTTTTACAGGAAGGTGGAGATACCCGCAGCCCAATCCCCGCAGAACGCTGGGATCTAAAAGCCTATTATGATCCCGATCCAGAAGCCCCTGGGAAAATGTATACCCGTTTTGGACATTTTCTGGCGAAGGTTGACCAGTTCGACGCGAATTTCTTCGGCATTGCCCCTCGTGAGGCAACAGCGATGGATCCTCAACAGCGGATTCTGCTGGAGGTGAGTTGGGAGGCTCTGGAAAGAGCAGGACATCGGGTTAACCGCCTGGCTGAAGAACCCATCGGTGTCTTCATTGGCAATGATGGACAGGACTACCAACGCTTGCTGGCTCGCCACCTCGAACACCATCCTACCAGTTCTCTAGCTACTTATTTGGGCACCGGTGTTGCCCTTTCCAGTATTCCCGGTCGGATCGCCTATACCTTTGGCTTTACTGGCCCATCTCTGGCGATCGATACTGCCTGTTCCTCTTCGCTCGTAGCCATTCATCAAGCCTGTGCCAGTTTGCGTCAAGGCGAATGTTCAGTGGCGCTAGCTGGGGGAGTCAAACTGCACTTAACTCCTGATGGATTTATCGGCACCTCTAAAGCAAAAATGTTATCTGCCGATGGCTGGTGCAAAACCTTTGATGCTTCAGCAGATGGCTATGCCCGTGGGGAGGGGTGTGGTGTCGTTGTCCTGAAACCTCTATCTAAGGCGATCGCCGATCGAGACAATATTTTGGCAGTGATTCGTGGCAGTGCAGTCAACCAGGACGGCCCCAGTAGTGGACTGACAGTTCCGAATGGACAGGCTCAGCAACGACTCTTGCGACAAGCCTTAAGCAATGCTGGGGTCGCCCCTCAAGACATTGATTATCTGGAGGCCCACGGCACAGGAACAGATTTGGGAGATCCAGTTGAACTGACCGCAGCCGCAGCCGTTCTGGGTGAGGGACGCTCTCCCACAACGCCTTTGTGGGTGGGGGCAGTCAAAACGAATATTGGACACTTAGAAGCGGCAGCAGGGATTTCTGGCTTGATTAAGGTGATCCTGGCACTACAGCATCAAACCATTCCCCCCCACATCCACTTCCAAGATCCCAATCCGAACGTTGACTGGCAACAGTTACCGATCCAGGTTGTCAAACAATTGACCCCCTGGCCACAGCAAGGCAAACGCCTGGCAGGCATTAGTTCCTTTGGGTTCACAGGTACAAATGCCCATGTGATTGTGGAAGCGGCTCCCACGCAAATTAACCCTGCAATACCAGACAGCCATGATTCAGGGGAGCCTCCTGTACATCTGCTGACCCTATCCGCCAAAAGCGCTGATGCCCTCAAGCTGCTGTCGAGACAATATCAGGATTATTTGATCACTCACCCCGATCTGAACTTAGCCGACGTTTGCTTTACGGCAAACACAGGGCGATCGCCGCTTTCTCATCGGCTCAGTCTGGTCGGTAAACCCGCGAAGAGATGATAGCGCAACTCAGGGAGGGATTTGCAGGAGATGTTGAAGTTACTGCTGCCCGTGGAATGAACTCTACCCTTCATCATCACGTTGTTTCTGCGTCGGACTCCCCTAGGGTTACCTTTTTATTCACCGGACAAGGATCGCAATTTGTCAACATGGGGCGTCAGCTTTACGAGACCTTGCCAGTGTTTCGGGATGCGCTACAAACCTGCGACAAGCTGTTGCAGACTGAGTTAGACCGATCGCTCCTAGAAGTGATCTATCCGTCTGACGGGAATACCACTGACCTGAATGAACTGAACGAACTGAATGAAACCCTGTATACCCAACCGGCTCTCTTTGCGATCGAATATGCCTTGGCTTGTGTCTGGCGAGCCTGGGGTATTGAACCTGATGTTGTCATGGGGCACAGTATTGGTGAATATGTAGCCGCCTGTGTGGCGGGGGTATTTTCTCTGGAGGATGGGCTGAAGTTGGTGGCTGCCCGTGGAAGACTGATGCAAGCCTTGCCTGCCA
>JAAUOQ010000509.1 GCA_012034795.1 Leptolyngbyaceae cyanobacterium CRU_2_3 | reverse complement strand
AGCCGGAGTGAGGTAGACGATCGCGTGCAAGGGCATCAGATGGGCGCAGATGACTACATCATCAAGCCCTTTGAACCCAAGGAACTTGTGGCAAAAATTGAATCCCAATTAGAGCGATCGCGCCGCATCCATTCCGAAATCATCCGCCTGATGCAGCAATCTCCACCAACTGCTCCTGAAGTGGCTGCTCCTATTCCCATGACGCTTCCCCTGACACCAGCCGAAGAAAAGGTTTTTTGGGAAGTGATCCAGGGGTTTACCAATAAACAGATTGGCGATCGCCTCTTTGTCAGCCCTCGCACTGTGCAAACCCATCTCAGTAATATCCTCAGCAAACTTCAGCTAGAAAGTCGCTCTCAACTGATTCGGTATGCTTTCGAGCGAGGTTATCGTCCCCCTGTTGCCGAAAAAACCGAGGAATGAAGCCTTTAGGAATGCTACAGGAAGGATCTTTCCTTCGCTACTCTGCCTGAATCGCCCCGCTTCCGTATACAGTGAAGAGTGAAATCCTTTGAAATTCGCTACTTTCTGTGCAGTTTTTGACCCATGCCTGACGTGCAGCAATCTAACATTGGCGCTTCCAACTTCAGCGCTACCCCAGACTCCAGCGTTTCAGAGTACATGGCTGATTTGTTGAGTCGTCTCAAGTCTGAATCAGTCAAAAATCAGCTAGAGCTGATTCAAGAATTAGCCAAAGCTGATGAAGCAGGACTGAAAACCCTGATCAGATTCCTGAGCGATCGCGGCTCGACGCTCCCTAATCTGATTGACGGCAAAGCCTATCAAGTCTTGCTAGCCAGTGCTAACTCTAAAGCCCAAGAGTTTTGCAAACTCAGTTTCCTCAAGGGCTAGTGCCGTTACAATCTGAGCAAAACATTGATTACAGTTCCCTACAAGATTTACTGGCCCGTCAAGCATTTCAGGCAGCCGACCGCCTGACGCTAGAAAAAATGTGTGAACTGGCTGGATCTATAGCCTTGCAGCGAAAATGGCTATATTTTACCGAAGCCGAAAAACTACCCCCTGTTGATTTGCAAACCATCAATACCCTCTGGCAAGTCTATTCCGAAGGGAAGTTCGGTTTCTCAGTCCAGCGAGAGCTTTGGCTCAGTACTGGGAAAAATTGGGAGGCACTCTGGAGCTTAATTGGCTGGAAATCCGGTAACAACTGGACGCGCTATCCCCAAGAATTCTCCTGGGATCTGACTGCTCCCAGAGGACATTTGCCGCTCTCTAACCAGCTACGAGGCGTGCGAGTACTAGCGGCACTTTTGACCCATCCCGCTTGGGACGAGTAGCCAGTTTATATTTAAATAATTCAAGCAGCCGCTCATTCTAAGTTAGGGTCTGAAATTCTACCGATCGCCTGTCCAGCCAGCCAGCCCGTTGTCCAGGCGCTTTGAAAATTGAACCCACCTGTGACACCATCTATATCTAAAATTTCTCCAGCAAAATACAAACCAGGACAACAACGGCTTTCTAGAGTCTTAAAATCCACTTCCTTTAAGTTCACACCACCACAGGTTACAAACTCATCTTTGAAAACGCCTTTGCCCTGGATGGCATACTCACCCTGGGTCAATTCCTGAACCATCTGACTTAAAGCGGCCTTTGAAAGATCCGCCCACCGAGTCTCATGGGCGATCCTGGCTCGATGGCTCAAATAGTGCCACAGCCGTCGGGGGAGTGGGAAAGGGCATTGAGAGGCGATCGCTCTCTTCGCTTGAGTCAGTTTGTAATCCTGCAATCCTTGGCGCACCAGAACAGCGGAATATTGCGGTATCCAGTTAATTTGGAGCTTAGCTTGATAATGACAATCATGCAGCGCTCTGGCTCCCCAAGCCGATAGCTTGAGAACCGCAGGGCCGCTTAGCCCCCAGTGGGTAATCAGTAGTGCCCCAGTTTGCTCTAGTGGTTTTTGATCGGGTAGCAACAGTTTTGCTTGAACTCCCTCGACTGATACGCCTGCCAACTCTTGTAGGTGGGCATCCACAATATTGAAGGTAAACAGAGATGGAACAGGTGGCTCGATCGTATGCCCCAAATTTTTAGCGAAGCTATAGCCTTGAGGGCTGCTACCGGTTGCCAGCAGCAGCCGATCGCCCCAAACGCGCTCTCCCGACTTCAATTCCAGTTCAAACCCTGGCTTTAGGTGCTTCACCGTTAGGACAGGGTTTCCTGTCCGGATTTCCACCCCTGCTCGCTGTGCCGCCTGTTGGAGGCAATCAACAATCGTCTGGGAGTCATCCGTGATGGGAAACATTCGCCCATCTGTCTCTGTTTTTAGCCGAACCCCCTGTCGGGCATACCAAGCGACCGTATCTTGAGGCTGAAACCGACTGAAAGCTCCTCGTAGGGCTTTGCCGCCTCTAGGATAGTGCTGGATTAACGCAGTAGGCTCAAAACAGGCATGGGTTACGTTGCAGCGCCCACCGCCAGAAACCCGAACTTTGGCGAGGGGTTGGCGACCTGCTTCTAGCAGCATTACTTGAGTTTGGGGATAGGTTTCGGCACAGGCGATCGCCCCAAAAAAGCCCGCAGCGCCCCCTCCAACGACCATGACATGGGTTAATCTAGCATTGGTAGCGAATCGATCCAGGCTATGCATACCGTTGACAAATTTATCTGTGACAAATCTTGTAGGGTGTTAAGAGCCGTATTACGACAGTTCTCCCCTTCAGCGTATCGGTTCTGGGGAATCAACGGCAAAAGCATTTTCCTACGCCCTCTCGCTCAATTTCACCTATCAATTTCACCTAAAAGTGGCAATCCCCGCACATCTTCGGGAATACTTACCTCGGAGCACCCTGGAAACATCCGGTTCAAAAACCTAGTACAACGAGGCACAAGTTTGGCTACCCTGGTGCGGGCAAGATGCCTGCACTACATATCAGGGTATCTATAATCTACGTCATAAACTACTAGTGTGTGAGTAATGCGTTCTGTCCAACCCCAAGCAAGTTCTGGATTTTCAAGCAGACTTGTGAAGCTCCAGTTGGTGGTTCACTCTTAAATTAAGCAGAGATTCGGGAAGATTTGAGGACGATGGAGTTAGTGGCATCACGCCCAATCGAACAGGTGGCTGACTCTAATACAACTGTGTATTTTTTATCTTGATCTTCAATAATCAGTAGATGATTGATGGGTTGCTCTTCGCTCATAGCTATTTCAATTTATATCG
>JAAUOQ010000508.1 GCA_012034795.1 Leptolyngbyaceae cyanobacterium CRU_2_3 | reverse complement strand
CGCCTTGCTCTGGATGAAAGTCGTAATAAATCTCAGAGCAGGGTCCGCAGGGTCCCGTTGGGCCAGAGACCCAGAAGTTATCCGCTTCATCCATGCGCTGAATCCGGTGCGCCGGAATACCAATCTGGTCACGCCAGATCGCAAAAGCTTCGTCGTCTTCCCGAAATACACTCACGACCAGTCGCTCAGGTGGCAAGCCAAACACTTGCGTAGAAAGCTCCCAGGCCCAGGCGATCGCTTTGTCTTTGAAATAGTCGCCAAAGCTAAAGTTACCTAACATTTCAAAGAAAGTGTGGTGCCGGGCCGTGCGCCCCACATTTTCAATGTCATTTGTCCGGATACATTTTTGAGATGTAGTAGCACGAGAAACCTCGGCTTGGCGTTGTCCCAAAAAGATGGGCTTGAACTGCAACATTCCAGCGATTGTCAGTAACACGGTTGGATCTTCGGGAACCAGCGAAGCACTGGGCAAAATCTGATGCCCCCTGGCCGCATAGAAGTCAAGAAAGGTTTGTCGGATTTGAGCGCCGTTAAGAGGGGTGGACATGATTTTGTGATCCAAGGATTCAATTGCCGTAGCGGTACTGAGACTGGTACACAGCTATAGATTTCTATTCTCATTCATGTTGCTAGATTCGACAAATTTGACATCGCCATTTCTTGAATGCAACAATTTATACATAGAAAATCTACGTGTTTTGCGACTGCCTCACAAAGATGAGCTCTGTAATTTCCGTATGCGCTACATTGCTGAGGCAAAGTTCAAGAATCTGAAATCCGTACAGCTTGGCTTGTAGGTAGCTAAAAGTGCCAATACTCTTGAAACTACTGAGGCAGATTGCATCACAGATTAAATCGCATTAGGCAACATTGCCGGGTAGATTGCCATCTAAACCTCCTCATGTAAACGTTTTAGGAGATCGGTCTTTTGGGCGGGTTTGCCCTTTGCTGAAGCCACATTTTCATAACCCTTTTTTCATAAAAAGGGTTTCAATCCTATCAATTTCGAGGTGCTATGGTTTTTGTGTTCACCTGTGTTTTGGTAAAAGAGCTAGATGAGTCTCAACAGAGGCTTCTCAAACGTTAATGGACGCATCAATTTTGCTAGTAGGAGATCCGAGCTTCCGAGCTAGCCTTCTAGATTTGGTTCGTGACTTGGCAACTTTTACAGTAGAAGTTGTTAACGATCCGTTTGAGGCAATGCCCATTATTCAAGCGCAACAACCAGACTTACTGATTGTTCAAGCCAGTCAGCCGGACAGCCTTGAGCTTTTTCAGCAGGTGAAAAACAGAGTCGGTTGGCTTGGATTTACTGTATCCTCATAGACGATCTCGTAGACGAGGGAACACTGGAGGGGCGAGTCAGTCGCGAACAAGAAGCCAAATTAAGAGTTGAAGCCTTGGAGGTGGGAGCTGATGCCTATCTTTGGTTGCCACTGAGATTAGAGCTTGGTTTAGCGCAAAATTTTGTCGTTCAAAATCGTTGGCTGAGAGCACAAGTTCAAACTGGGCTGCGGCAAGTTCAAAACCATCGTGAACTCATGCGTACCAACGATGTTTTGTCTGCGATCGCGCTCTCTGATCCTCTAACAGAACTAAATAACCGGCGTGCTTTCGAGTGGGAACTACCTCGACAAATTCAAAATGCTCGCACCCGTAATTCTCCCGTCAGTGTCATCATGCTAGATGTAGACTATTTCAAGAACATCAATGACAGCTACGGGCATCTGGTGGGCGATCGCACATTGCAACTGTTTTCTGCCCGCCTACGTCATAATCTCCGCTTCTACGACACGCCTTTTCGGTATGGAGGAGAAGAGTTTGTAGTCATCCTCAGCGATACTGGATCTCAAGAAACGTTGGCGATCGCCAATCGGCTCTGCCAGTTAATTGGCGAACAGCCTTTTGCGATCAACGATGAGCTTGAGCTAACGGTCACAGTCAGTGCTGGAATTGCCACCCTTAAACCAACTGACGATGCCAAGGGGATTAATCTGCTACAGCGGGCTGATGAGCGGCTACTGAAAGCTAAAGCTCAGGGACGGAATCGAGTTGTAGGCTTTTCGATAGACCCATCTGAGGCAGAGGACTAATACGAAGCATTAGGACTCAGCGACATACTGTATTGTAGACAAATGACGAACCGCTGCTAGGATGTGACATTTTGAATAGCAAAGTATAGACTGACCTAATCCATTCTTAAGCCAGTCCAGAAAGACGGTAAGTTAAATAGCTCGAAGTTGCAGGAGATTTCAATTCATCTGTGGACAGGGTTCCAGCCCTGAGAGGCACTTTTCTTGTAGGCACTTTTGTCGTGAGGGCTACGTCATAAAAGCTGCTAAACGAACTCGCAATCATTCATCCTGGTTCACTGAAATCTCGGTTCGCTGATTCATGATGTCCGCTGAAAGGGTCAGATCAAGATCGGCTAACTCGACTGACCCCATAGGTTAATGAGTAAGGGGCAAGTCATCCCTTGTCAGCTTTATATGTAATCTTGCATGTAAACCTTTCACAACATGACGATATAGTCACGCTGTAAATATAGTCACGCTGTAACAGAATCAAAGCTTATGTTGAGTACAAAATCATCAATGCTACGCTTGTTCTCTATTTTGACAATGTCAGGTTTCCTGATCACAGGACTGGCCGCTATTACTCACGCTCAAGGAACACCTGGCTTAACCATTTTTAGTGGCATCTCTTCTGATAACCAGTTGGGCTACAAGCTGGACTATGACGGTAAACTAGGTTCAACCGATCGCTATCACCTGAGAATTCCAGCTCGTAAGCTAGAATTCGCCATTTCTAGGCTCGTCATCAACTATCCTGAAACCTATCGGGGTACATTTGACCCAGACGCTGTCCGGGTTGAAGTAGCCGGAGACCGAATTGAACTGGACGATGTCGCGTGGGATCAGGAAAATCGGGCGATCGAGATTTATCCCAAGGAACCTATTCCAGCCGATAAGCGAGTAGAGATCGTTTTGTCCAATGTTCGCAACCCCACACGGGTTGGGACTCACTACTTCAACGCCTCAATTCAATCTCCTGGGGATGTACCACTCACTCGTTATGTGGGTACTTGGATTTTGAGCATTGGCAGCAACGATTAACTGAAATGCTATGATGAGGGACTGTGACTTTTTAACTTTGGACGAGGATAGTATTCATGACTAAGC
>JAAUOQ010000087.1 GCA_012034795.1 Leptolyngbyaceae cyanobacterium CRU_2_3 | reverse complement strand
GGTACCTCCTTCTGTTTGGAACCGGCTAGACGGGCACTGCTAGCCGCAAGACAACAGGCACTTGATAGTTTTGGTATGAATCTGCGGGTAGGGGTAGTTCCAGTGGAAGTGATTCGAGCAGATGGGTATCAACTCAAAGTTGCTAAGTTTCGAGTCACTGACAATTACAGCCAAGCCAGTTTCACAGGAGGTGGCTTGACCTATGCCACGCAGTTGGTTAAGGCTGATATTGACCCTAATCTCTATCGATTGGATACTTATCAGCCCTCCTTCAAAGCAGATTTTTCGGGCTTAGAATGTCGCTGGCAGGATATTCCCAGTCAGCCCGGACATACGCTGAGCTTGATCGTTTCAACCAATGGGTTTTGGGCTAAAAGCAGTGATACCATTTATGCCGAAGTTCTGGGGAAAATTCAAACGATTTTTGGTGGAGAAAACGGCTATCATCCTGTGAGAAATTCATCTCTCAACCTCAGCTTCAATCTCAAAAAACTCTCGATAGAGGCTAAGATGCGATCGCCCAATCCCAGATATCGTCTGTTTTACCTAGCCAAGATGCTTGTGGAAAATTTGTTAGGCTATGTCCTAATGGGTTTGAAACTTAAGCTTGGCAATGTCCACTGGGGACGATATAAACAGGATGTGTCGGCTGCCACCGATTATCAAAAATTTGATGATATTCTGCGAATGGTTATCTCTAGCAGTGCAGCCCAAATTGAATATCTTACAGAATATCTGGAACGACGATTTAAAGCAGGTGAGCTGGTGTATGGGTTACATGTTAGCGATCGCACCCTAATGACCTGTCTCGTATTTGGGCGTGATGGTCATCATACTCACTTTGTAGATGGTGCTGATGGCGGCTACACCTTGGCCGCTAAAGCCTTCAAACAACGAATGCACAAGAAAGTCAGCAACTGGCGTACCTACAGTAGATTTGTAAAGTTGGGAAATCTCTCATCTTTTTATCAATAGGTCTATAGGTCTATGCTACAGAGTCCATAGTTTATACAGATGTTGAAACCATTGCAGATGCTCAACTCCTTGCTTTTCAGCATCAGCCCTTGGCGGGACTGCTAACCTTGTCATCATCATCTCTATTTTGTTGATTGTGCTGTATGTCAAACATCCTGGTTATCGATGATGATCACATGATCCGCGTGATTATTCAGCGAGCGTTGCAAAACCAGGGACATCAGGTCACTGTAGCAGCGAATGGGCAGGAAGGAATTGAACAAGCTGGAAAAATTCAGCCTGCCCTGATTGTCTGCGATTGGATGATGCCACTTGTGGATGGCTTGGCGGTTTGTCGGTGGGTGAAAACGAATCCAGATCTAGCGACAACTTTCTTTATTTTGCTGACTTCACGGGGAGATGTTGCCGACCGCATTCAAGGGTTAAACACAGGTGCAGATGATTTTTTACCTAAACCCATTAACCTGGCTGAACTGCAAGCTCGCGTCCAGGCAGGACTCCGCCTCCACGAACTCAGTCAAGATTTGCAAACTCAGAAACAGCTTCTAGAAGCAGAACTCGCAGAAGCTGCCGCCTATGTGCAAGCGCTATTGCCTGTGCCCCTATCAGGCAAAGTCAATATTGAGTCCCGGTTTTTGCCCTCTCGACAGCTAGGCGGCGACTGTTTTGATTATTTTTGGCTGGATTCAGAATGCTTAGCCCTTTACGTCTTGGATGTATCAGGGCATGGTTTGGGGGCTGCCTTGCCCTCTATTTTAGTGATGAATTCGCTGCGATCGCGCTCTTTGCCCGCGGTTGACTTTTATCAGCCTGAGCAGGTTTTGAGCGCGCTGAATACGCAATATCAAATGAGTAGCCAAAATGAAAAATATTTCACTATTTGGTATGGTGTATATCGTCTGAGCGATCGCCTATTGACCTATGCCAGTGCAGGACATCCACCCGCAGTCTTAATTATGCCTACTTCAGAAGCAATTCCAGAGGTAGTACAACTGAAAACGCCCTGTTTACCGATTGGCATGTTAGATGAAGTGACGTTTATCAGCGATAGACAGGTCATTCCCAAAGACAGCACCCTTTATATTTTTAGCGACGGCATCTATGAACTCAGCGTAGATGAATCGCAAATTTGGGGATTGCAGGCATTTGTAGACTTGCTGGCAAAATCAGACTGTACTCTTAGCTTGGATATCATTCTTGATAAAGTCCAAACTTTAAGTCAGGTAGAGTCCTTTAATGACGATTTATCCCTGCTCAGAGTCCAGTTTAAAGCCTGAGCTAAACCTTCACGGTTTCCATAAACGCTTCCTTACTGTCAAAAATTTCAAAAACTCGTGTCATGCTGGTGAGTTCAAACAGCATCCTCACTTGGTCATTGACTGAGCAAACACAGAATCTACCATTTACGGCCCGAACTGTTTGAGGGCAAGCACGATCCCAGCCAGACCCGAACTGTCCATAAATGTCACCTCTTGCAGGTCAACTAAAACGACTTGGGTGCCGGACTTGATGGCTTCACTCACATCACTGCGAAACTGATGAGCTTTGGTGCCATCTAAAATGCCGGCGGGCTTAATAACTTGAAACTTTGTTTGCATACACTCAGCATTCTCTAGCATTAATCTCTCGTCTACCACCGTAGCTCACTACAAACTGGGGGACAAGAGAAGTATCTAGAAAAAGCCTGTTGTTTCTCCGTCGCTCCGAGCCGACTGGGTGGGTACTCCGACAGCGATCGGAATCAACAATCGGCTAAAAATGCGATTATCTTCTAGCTTATAAAGGCTAAATTCTCCACCGAGCCTGGCCATCATCGACTTACAGATTGCCAAATGCAAGCCAGGTGGATGGTCTAGGGTAGAAGGAAACAGTAAATCTTTTCTAGATTCTCCTAGTTGCAATTCTTCTAGCAACCGTGGCTCCACAGTGCCGTTATCGGTGAGGGACAACTCTAGCCAATGAGCATCGACTTGCCGACACCAGATGTCCAGCCGTCCCCCTGTTGGAGAACGCAGGCAAGCAGCAGTCAAAATTTCCAATAGTACAAACTCAATTTTAGGAATATCGCTGCCAAGGTTGACGTTGGCATCATTGTGAACCTGTGACCAGAGTTGACGCTGTTTGATCAAAGTGTCTAGGCGCTCTAGCGATCGCCGTAGCAAGCTTGCCAAAGGAATCGATTCATAATCGTCTTGAAACTGCCACTGCTCGTGTTTTAGCACTGGGGTCAGTGCCGTCAAGGTACCGCCCAGATGCCGCAAGATTTGCTGATAACGCATACTCGATAGCCCATCTTTTTGGTGGCTAAGTTCATTGAGCCGCCGCACACCTACCCCCAAAATTCGATAGGTTTCTTCTAAGCGGCGATGCTTATACCAATTCAGTTGATCTAAAGTTTCCCGCCGTCCAATCAAGGTTTCAGTCAGGAGCAGATAGCGACGACCCCACGCCAATTGACTGACGAGTGTCCCAAACGCACTTAAATCCTGATCTGCCCAGTGCCGTTCGGCGTGATCGGCGACCAAAATCAGCCCCGTTGGCTCATGCTCAGGGGCGGTTCGCAAAGCCATGACTAAGATTTGTCCAATCCCCTCCCCACAGAGCCATTGCTGAGTTTCTGGGGAGAGATCATTGTGACTCACTTTGAGCAACCCATCGGTTTGCAGCGTCCATTGCACCAACACATCTGTATAAACAGGAACAGGAATATCTCCGGCGATCTCGAACCCTCGTTTAGAAACAACGGGGGCTGTAACCTGGGCTGTGGTGCGGCCGGGTTGCCAAATAATCAAACTTGTGAGGGGAGCTTGCAGCAGTTGGGCAATTTGTTGAGTGGCAGCTTCCTCTAAGCGATCGAGTTGATGCATTTGCTGCATTGTCGTCAGTCCCCACTGCACTGCCTGATAAGTTTTTTGCAGGCGATCGGTCTGCCGTTGCAGTTGGAATTGATGCAACAGCGAACCAATTTGCTGGCTGACGATCCGTAAGAGATCTCGGTCAGCACGGCTCCAACTGCGGCTGTTTTCATGCCCTAAAACGAGCAATCCTTCAATGGGGTGCCCAATTGAGGAACTGCATACGAGTAGCGATCGCACTTCCACTTCCAGAAACACCTGCCGCCACGCCATCAGTTTCAAATCTGCCTCTAGATTCTCAATACCAACGGCTTCTGTGCTGCGTTCCAGCATTTGCCAATCTATGGGATTCAAGTTTTCTAGGGTGGCAGCGATCGGGCGGCGTTGTTTGGGCTGTTGTTGATAGCAAATTTCAAATTTGTTCACATTACTGTCATATAGCAACACCAGAAACCGCTCGACATTCAGCCGTTTACAAACCTGATCAGCGCATTTTTGCAGAATGGTCTTCCAGTCTGCTTCGCTGTGGAGCGCCTGGGTGATTTCTGCCGTTAGCCCTTGATCAAGTTTCACCTGTTGAACGGTCGATTCCATTTCTTCCAGAGGAACCATCAATGCCACAAGCTGCGCTACACCACGAACAAAGGTTTTCTCTTCTTCTAGCCAAATTCGCGCTTCATTGCCTTCCACAGCCACAAAACCCCGCAGTTCTCCTTGATGTAGCACTGGAGCCGCAATGAGTGAGCGGGACTGAAGTTGTTGCATCAGCCGTCCTAGCAGGTCAGTTTTGATAGAACTTTGAGCTTCGCCAATGGAGATCACCTGATCGGCAGTGAGGGCTTGATAAAATCCATTAATTTCTTGCACCGGAATGCGTAGCTCCGCTTCTGCGGACCGGCTGCCCTGCTGTCTCCAAAAGTAGCGCTGTTGCGGCTCATACCAGTAAATATGGGTGCGATCGGGCTTCACAAAACGGTGAGTTTCGTCGATAACAGCGGCTAATCGCTTTTTCAGCGTGGGGAGCGATCGCAGCTTTGTCAGCAAATTGAACAACGACTGATCGGGGCGCTTGGCTTGCTGACGCTGCTGCTCCAGGTCAGTTTGATGCAGTCGATCTGCCAACCCGCCCAATACCATGGATAATCTGGCTTTTTCCTCCGCATGGGGAGATGTGCCCCATAGCGGTGATCCCAGCAAAACTATGCCAAAGCAGCGTTCTCTATAACCTATCGGAAAATGATGGTGCCTTGAATACTGTACTTTTGGGCAGCTTTACGCCATTCCCCTGCTCTTGATTCCTCGCGTAGATCGGGAATGCCGATCGGGCGCTGTTGAATCACAACTTGCTCCATTAGATCGCCCGGACTCAGGCTCAGATTTTGCTTGATAAAAGTCAGATCACCCGCAGGGGCAAGTCCGCCTTTACCTAGGAGGCGGTGTCCAGCCGTATCATATAACGCCAACCAAATTAAGGCATAGTTAAATTCAGCCTGAAGATATTGCAGCACAATTTGAATCAAGCCATCAATGGTTTGCCCCTCGCGCAATGCTTGAAGAGTACGGCCTAAAGAAACTAACTGTCTGTCTTGTCCCAACTGCTCTTTCTGCAAAACCATGCTGGACTCACTCCTACCCCCGACTTGTTTCTATAGTTTTAGAAGACAAGCTGGAATCTATGTATTCTGATGTTTTATCTGGGTAATCTTCTAGACCTATTTGTGTTTTTGGAAGGTGCGTACAGGGCATCTTCTAAAAATAAACAACAAATTTGAAACATGCTCCTTTGTCTTGAGAGGGTCTGAAGGAAAGGCTTTTACAAGCCCTCAACAACTTCCCAAGCGAGAAGCAAAAATTTACGAAGGGCTAGAAGAGGGTTGCCCTCGCATCGCGATCGCAGCTACTCCTGATTGGTGAAGTTTTGATGAACCCTGACGTATTTGACCTTAGATGCATTTGACCTTAGATGCGTTTGACCTTAGATGCGTTTGACCAGAATAGATCTCATCTCACTAAGATTCCCTAAGACGATCCTTTGCTATCTATCTATGTTGGGCATTGACACCCGCTAATTGAGAAAGTAGTCTGCATCAGAAGTATGGTTTGAAGCATTGTTTGGGATATTTTGGGGATTATTGTTTTGGATGATTGTCTTGGATATTTACAAATCACTCCTTCTCCCAATCGTGTTTTCTGGCATTAAAGCCGATCCCGAACAGGTACATCAGCAAACCCTTCGTCTCTTAAGCTGGCTAGCGGCAAATCAGGAGAATGCTTGGGTTAGCCCACTTTGCCAGAACATTCAACACGCCTGTACCCTGCAACACCCCAGCCTAGAGCAACAGCTTTGGGGTCTCACATTTGTCAATCCTTTAGGGCTAGCAGCCGGATTTGATAAAGACGGTATCGTAGCAGACTTCTGGTCTAACTTTGGCTTTAGTTTTGCCGAACTAGGCACCGTCACCCTCCATCCTCAACCGGGCAACTCTAAGCCGCGTCTGTTTCGTCTACCCCTTGACCAAGCTGCTCTCAATCGGATGGGATTCAATAATCAAGGGGCAGAGGCATTGGCAAAACGGTTTGAGGGGCGATCGTTGATCCCCCCCCAAATTCCCCTAGGCATCAATCTGGGTAAGTCTAAAATCACGCCTCTGGAAACCGCCGCAGAAGACTATTTAGATAGCTTTCGGCTGTTAAAAGATTGCGGCAATTATTTTGTGGTCAACGTCTCTTCACCCAACACACCAGGGCTGCGATCGCTACAAGCTACCGAACAACTTGAACCCATTTTTGCGGCTTTACAGCAAGAGAACCAGCGAGACTACCAAGGGCAAAAGCCAATTTTGGTAAAAATTGCCCCTGATCTAGAATGGGATGCGATCGCTGCTGTCCTGAAACTAGCCCAAGCCTACCAGCTTGACGGAATTATCGCCACCAATACCACGATTCAGCGCCATTCCCTCAAAACTGAGGTAATTTCTGCGACGGGCAAACCCGTTGCCGAAGAAGCAGGCGGAATTAGCGGCGCACCTGTACGGCAGCGCTCAACAGACGTAATTCGCTTTATTTATCAGCAAACACAGGGTAACTTGCCCATTATTGGCGTAGGTGGCATTTTTACGGCTGAAGATGCTTGGGAGAAAATTACGGCGGGGGCGAGCCTGCTGCAAGTTTATACGGGCTGGATTTATGAAGGGCCATGGATGGTGCGTCGCATTCTGCAAGGTTTAGTCCAGAAGGTAGAAGCACAAGGCTTTTCAAAAATTTCTGAGGCGATCGGGCTGGCTGCCAACCCAAACAGCGCAGAATAAAAGGGTCATATTGATGATTGTGATGGGATAAATCCGATGAAAGTAGAATTTCGCGAGTGCGACTTTTTTGATGTGTGGATTTGGCTAGAGTTTAGCTCCAAACCCTCTACTGCTGAGCAGCAGTATGTAGAGGAAGTCTTTAACTCCTGGTTCTTGCTGGGAAAATTGGGCGGATTTAATGCTGAGAACATGCAGGTGCAAGATACTGGATTGGACATTAGTTACATGGACTACAACCAGGATGCCGCTGAAGACACGTTCATCGCGCTGATGCACAACATGAGCGAGTTTGAGTATGAAGGCTACTGGGGACGCTGCTGGTTTGATTTGGGCACGAGTGACGCAGTTGCTCTGGATGTGTTGATCAATGCCCTCGACCAGTTGAGTAAAGATTATGTGGCGATCGAACGGGTGATTTTTGGGGGTGAGAATGCAGACTGGAAGATTCCAGGAACTAAGCGAGCTACCGTAGTCGATCGAGATTCAGAAAATCAATACAACTAAAGATCAATCTAGGTGAATTAGGTAAAGCTCGATGCTACACCATGAATTTTTCTAGATCAATAGGCAATTTTCACAGGATTTGCCTAGCACTGAACTGCCATTTGTTAAGAAATTCTGGAGCTAATTTAATCTTCTTAACTTCTATCAATTTCAAAAAAGACGTGTTATAAGAATGGGAGAATGACTAAGCAGTTAGTTTGGTGTCGCTCTTAAAGGTTTGGCATCATCTGACTTGAGTTCCTGTCCTTATCTCACTGAGTCTCTAGATCATCTAAATATGCTTAGGCTAGGTTGATTCAAATTGATAAGAATTGCAGAACTCTGAGGCTAGGAATTCCTATTAGTTATTCGCTGATTAACTTTTAATCACTGTATGCTTCGCCAGATTAGTCATCATCTAACTTGAGCGGCTGCATCCAATGTCTCTGGGGAGTTTTGCCCTCGCCCGATCGCTAGTCAATGGCGATCAGAGAGTGGCTAGATCTGATTGTAAATTTTGCGATCGCTCCCTCTAAAGTTTGCGGATCAAATACCCCCATAAAGTGCTCTAGTAACTCAGAATCTCTCTTTAGTTATTAGTGACGTTTTTAACTCGATCTAAAAACTGTTGATGGGTTGAGATTGTCTCAGTGGGTTGCCGATATTTCGGTAGTCCAAGCGATCGCGTTGTTTCGCTTTTTTGGTTCACAAACCTAGCACAATTTGAGGAGTTTTATGCAGTACTTGCTAGTTGATACACACCAACGTCCACTCGGCACTTTACGGAGTGACAAGGTCTTTTCAGTAGGCGATACCTTGGATCATCAAAATGACCAAATCTACACCGTAATTGGTTTAAACGGATTAAACAGCTTTCTCAAACCCAGTCTCTCACCGTCATTCCCTTAAGGGCTGCTATTAAAAATTAAGCCTGTAACCTTGAGTAAGCTGAGGGGTGCAAGGGTATTCCTTAGCTTGCTGACAGGCGCATTTCCTCCGATATCAATGCTCAAAAATGCTTTGATATTGCAACAGATCCAGCGACACCAAGGTGGGCAGGCAGGCAAAACACTGCTGCGCTAACTCCCACCGTCCCTCTCGTTTCAACATAGAAATGAGTTTCAAACGAGCGTTGAGTAGATAACGCACGTCATTCGCTGCATAGTGTAATTGTTCATCAGAGAGATGAGCCGCATTCCCCCAATCAGAACTTTGGGAACTCTTGTCGAGTTCTACCTGCTCTAGCTCTTGAATTAAATCTTTAAGCCCATGTTTGGGGCTATAGGTGCGGGCTAACTTACTGGCAATTTTTGTGCAAAAAACCGGCTGAACCCGAATGTCCAAGTGATGTTGCAAAGTTGCTAGATCAAAGCGAGCAAAGTGGAAGACTTTAGGGATATTTGCTTCTAGAAGCTGCTTCAGAAAAGGAGTTGCTGTTTGACCTTGAGCAATCCGTAGGACGGTCACCTGTCCCGCCGGATTACACAACTGCACCAAGCAGAGGCGATCGCGATGGGGCAGGAGTCCCATCGTTTCGGTATCTACCGCGATTGCCTCTGCCTGTAAATATTCCTGCAAAACTGCTGCTGGCAGATCGCGATCGCACACCTGAAAGTCTTTCCAATCCTTTACCCCGCTTCGAGAACACTGATGAGAACATTGACTTAATCCGGCTGAAGCGGGTTGCCTAACGCTTAATGAAAATTTGGGTGAAGTAGTACTCCCCCTGAGCATTTTTTGCTACCCCAATTCCCGTTAGATCATAGTCTCCTTCAATATTTTCGCGATGGCCTGCGCTCTTAATCCAGCCCTCAACTGCCTGGCGTTCGGGAGCGCTGAAGCCCCAATTATAGGCAACGTTTTCCGCTGCGCTACGGTATGCAATCGACTTACTAATATTGTCCACACGCAGGTCAAACCCGTTATGGGTCAAGACATGGCGATTAGACATATCTCGGCTGTGCTGACGTGCCTGCCGCCTAATCGCGGGGTTAGTTCTCAGGCTGGACAGCCTTTTCTTCTGACGATATTGGTTGATTTGCTGGAGAATGGATCGCTCCATTTCAACAAGCGAGCTAACGGTCGCTGTAGCACGACTATTGGCTTGGCTAATGGCTGTTGTCTGGCTAATGGCTACCAGATTAATTTGAGCAGCGGCTTGAGAGAACCCTTCAATTCCAGAAATTCTTTCGACAGGTTGAATGGGTTGAGAGAGTAGCGCCACCACCGAAGTCCATGCCACTGTTGTGGCTAACCCATGAGCCATTACCATAAAAGCACCTCCTCAAAGTGGCTAAGTTTATCAGCTTTGTATCAGCTTTAACATTAATGAAGTCCGAATCAAGCTGCATGTGATCTGGATCAATGACGCGATCGCCCCCGCTTTATTTGTGATGTTGCTCAATGTCCTGGTGCTCGATGTCCTGTTGCTCAAGTGCCTTAATCACAGTTTGCACATCTTTATCACCTCGCCCAGAGCAATTAACTACAATGCGAGGACTGCCCGAAATTTGTGGGCAAAGAACCGAAAGATAGGCGATCGCATGGGCTGTTTCGAGTGCCGGAATAATTCCCTCAAGGCGAGAAAGTTGTTGTAAGCCATCCAGAGCCTGGCGATCGGTAATACTGTGATACTCGGCTCGACCCGAATCTTTCAGATAGCTGTGTTCTGGCCCAACGCCCGGATAGTCTAACCCCGCACTGATGGAATAAGGCTCAATCACTTGTCCGTCTTCATCTTGCAGTAGATAGCTCATTGCGCCGTGCAGCACCCCTACCCGCCCTCTAGTGAGGGTGGCAGCATGTTTCTCGGAGGTGTCCCCCTCTCCCCCTGCCTCAATGCCAATCATTCGCACACTGGCTTCTCCAACGAACTCATGGAAGAGACCCATCGCATTAGAACCGCCACCCACGCAAGCCAGCAGAATATCGGGCAGCCCTCCCCATTTTTCCTGACACTGCGATCGCGTTTCCTGCCCAATCACTGCCTGAAAGTCTCGCACGATCATCGGATAGGGATGGGGTCCTGCCACCGATCCCAAAATGTAGTGGGTTGATTCGACGTTTGTTACCCAGTCTCGAATCGCTTCTGAAGTCGCATCCTTGAGTGTGCCTGTACCAGCCGCCACTGGGCGCACCTCAGCCCCCATCAGCCGCATCCGAAACACGTTCAGGGCTTGCCGCTCCATGTCATGAACGCCCATATAGATGATGCAGGTTAGCCCAAAGCGAGCGCAAACCGTTGCAGTAGCGACGCCATGCTGTCCGGCGCCAGTTTCAGCAATAATTCGCTGCTTGCCCATCCGCTTGGCCAGCAGGACTTGCCCCAGGGCATTGTTAATCTTGTGGGCCCCTGTGTGATTGAGGTCTTCCCGTTTCAGGTAAATTTGTGCACCTGTGCCGTCCGGGCGAGCATAGTGTTGAGTCAGCCGTTCAGCAAAGTAAAGGGGCGTTGCTCTACCCACATAATCCTTCAGCAACCCCTGTAGCTCTTGTTGAAATTCTGGATCGTGCCGATATTGATAAAAGGCTGCTTCTAGTTCGCTAAGGGCAGGCATCAGCGTTTCGGGCACATATTTGCCGCCAAATTTGCCAAAACGACCGAGGGCATCAGGACGTTGAGACAATGGCGTGTCAGAGGGGGTACTCGTAGCAGTGGTAGAGGATTGGCTGGGGGAGATCGGGGTGAAGGTCACAGCAAATCAGATGGGATAATGGAATAGTCCTCATTATTATAAAGGAGTTAATCCAGGAGTTAATATGGCTGCAAATCCCAACTCCACTCCCAACTCTGGCAAACGAGTGGTCTACTCAGAGTTTGGCAACTCCAGCAACTCGGACGCTGTGGAACGCCCTATCCCTGAACTGCCGCCCAATCAACAGAATGTGCGGGTACAAGCTTCTCGTAAGGGACGTGGGGGTAAAACCGTTACAGTGATCACTGGCTTTCAGGCAAAGCCAGAAACTTTGACAGCGCTGCTGAAACAGCTAAAAGCTCAGTGTGGTGCTGGGGGCACGGTTAGAGAGAACGAAATTGAAATTCAGGGTGACCATGCTCAAAAACTCGTTCAATTATTAGTTCAAATGGGGTACAAAGCCAAAGTCAGTGGTGGCTAAGGGACTTTCGTACAATATCTTCAGGGCGCTGTGCTGGGTTCTGCATTTGCCTAAAATACTGCGGACGGCAAGGGTTGCCCCAGCAAACTTGCTGATTTGGCATATCTTTCATGACGGTACTACGCGCCCCAATCACTGCATTTGCCCCGATCGCTACTCCAGGGGCAATGAAACAATCTGTGGCAATCCACGCGCCATTGCCGACGGTGATCGGGGCTGTCTTTAGCCCGAATG
>JAAUOQ010000086.1 GCA_012034795.1 Leptolyngbyaceae cyanobacterium CRU_2_3 | reverse complement strand
GTTGTGGCCAATGCAGTAGGAACTATCATCCAATTAATTTTTCTTCATATTCCTTCCTCCTCAACGCTGAGCGACTAGCCTGCGAATGCCCAGAATGCTGGTTTATCTACGAGTGACTCAGGGTAAACCTTAACTGTTACGAGTGAAGCGCATGAAGTTAATAGTTTTCCTTATATTGTGAATACTAGCGCTCTAAACTTTTGGAAAACATAAGTTTTGTGCCAGTTCTTGGATTGGGAAAAGACAAAGAAACCTAAAGAGAGGGTGGCAGAAGAATGCAACAATATCACTCTTCTATAAGAATCACCCTTCTATTAATCGCTGCTGCCAGGCAAGTTTTGCTGCACCAACCATGCCAGCCTGGTTTCCGAGTTGGGCAAGCAGCAGTTTCATGCCAGCTCTAGAACTCGGTAAAACTCGGCGATCGATTTCAGCCTGAGCAGCCGGAAAAAAGAACTCGGCACTGGCGCTAACACCGCCGCCAATAATGATGGCTTCTGGAGTGAGAACATAGAGCAAGCTCGCTAATCCAGTTCCCAGATCACGGCCGTAGCTTTGCCAAAAGGCGATCGCTTCTGGATCTCCCATTTTAGCTCGTTCGGCTAATTCATGGGGTTCCCGCCCAGTGCGTCGCCGGATGGCTCGCACAGATACATATTGTTCTAGAGAGCCGTTGTTGCCGCTGTTGCATTCGGGGCCCTCTGGGTTGAGAGTGATCAGCCCTAACTCTCCAGCGGCTCCTTCATGACCCACAAATAGCTTGCCATCCAAAATGATTGCACCACCGACTCCTGTGCCCAACGTCAGCACAATCACATGACGGAACAGTTTACCTGCGCCCAGCCAATACTCACCCAATCCAGCACAATTGGCATCATTGGCTAATACAGTGGGTTTACCTGTCTTGGACTCCAGCCAATCTGCCAAGGGGATATCATGCCAGCCTTCCAGGTTGATGGCAATTCTAGCAATGCGTCCGCTGGCATCAGCCGGGCCAGGCGTGCCCAGCCCGATCGCCACACTTTTGTGGGCTGGGTCCAGTTGAGCGATCGCCTCTACCAAGGTATCTAATACTGTTTCTGGATAGGCAGGCTGCGGCGTTGGAACCGTTAGCGCCTGCAAACACTTGCCCTTCCAGTCAAATCGTCCCATTTTGATGGCACTGCCGCCCAAGTCAATACCAATGACTTCTTCGTAATTGATTGCGTCCATTGAAATGTCCGTTTTAGATGCCCGTTTTAGATGCCCGTTAGCCGCTTATGCTTTGCACTTGAATTTACTCTTGCCGGGACAGCGGATTAATTAGCTCATTCAAACCTTCGCCCACTAACGATAGCCCCACCACCAGTAGCGTCAGCGCTAGTCCAGGAAACAGAGCCGTCCACCAGATGCCTGTCGGCAAGGCATCCAAAGCTTGCCGTAAGTCTGTACCCCATTCAGGTGTTTGCTCAGGCAAGCCTAAGCCCAAAAATCCTAAGCCACCGAGAATCAGAACCGCATCGGCAGCGTTGAGGGTGAACAACACTGGAACACTTTGCACGACGTTAAAAAACAAATAGCGAGACAGGACACGCCAAGTGGTTGCACCCATTGATCGCGCTGCTTCAATGAATAATTCTGTTTTAAGACTGACTGTATGGTTACGCACCACCCGATAATACTGGGGTATGTAGGCAATACTAAGGGCGATCGCTGCATTCCATACTCCCCGACCCACCACAAATGCCAAAGTTACTGAGAGCAGCAACCCAGGCAGCGTGTAGATCGTATCCATTAGAAATAGCAGCACACGGTCAAGCCATCCACCTAAGTAGCCGCTGATCATCCCCAACGGTACGCCAATCACCAGACCCATAACAGTTGCCAAAATCACAACTTGCAAAGCGGCCTGACTGCCAAACAGCGTCCGCGAAAACACATCATAGCCCTGGCGATTGGTGCCAAACCAATGGGAGGTAGAGGGGGGTTCGTGAATGGGATTGGACAATCCTTCTAGCGGATTTTGCAACCAACCCCAAGATTGCAGCACAGGTGCAAGCACGGCTGCCATCACAAAAATAGTGTGATGGCTGTCCCCACTGCCATCATTTGAATCGACAGACGTGGATACTGGGACAGATTTCTCAGGCTGAAAACCGAGGTTTGGTAAGGGTCATGGGAGGAAGCGATCGAGTTGGCAGAATTGAACCTGATTTTACTTTGGGTGGGCTTGTCAGTATGTCAGTATGTCTATGAGCGTATTGGTCAGCATCATTTATCAGCCGGGCAGTTCATTCTTACGGATTTAACTAAGCCTACATCAACGGGCATAAAATCAAGTCTGCATGACTGAACTGCCTAGATTAGTATAGAGCGTAGCTCTGATCCATTCTGCCCTTACGGCTTTGCGTTCAGGAAATCCTGCATAAACTTCAGATTCCCCAGAATCAAGCCTCATCTCAGGCAAAGATAGTCTGGCGGGTGAAAGATTACCCAATAGTTCGGGCTTTCTAGAAATAAAGCGCTCTGATCCCATCTACCCTTGCCCCTTGGCAGGCAATTCTTACGCAATCCTATGGCTTCGGGTTTGAAACCATCCACACTGGAACTGCTGAAGCGCTTTAATCGAGCGTTCCCCCAGTTTTATGAGCAATTTGTCAGCAGCGAAATCCAATTGCAAAACTTGAGACTCGCCTACCAACTCTACAAGAGTCGGCAAGCCGTAATCGAACTTGCCCCTGAAGGCAGCAAGAGCGCACTTCATTTTGCCTACCGCAATCAATCTTTTCTGTTGAGCGATATCTTTGGCGTTCTAGCGGCTTATGGGCTGACTATTCACAGCCTGAGCTTATATGGGCAAATCTACCCGCCCATGCTGGTCTTTATTAAGTTAGTCGTGTCTAGAGGAGGCAAAGGGCTAACGGATAAAACGGCAGAAAACGTCTGCCGGGCAGTTCGAGAAGCCCTAGCTGGGCGGTTTGAAGTTGAAGAAATGTTGGCAGTCGAATTTAATTTAGATGCGGGTTTAGAGCAGGTAGAAACCGAGTTTTACGTCGATCCAGTGTTTCACTTGCCTGCTCTACTCATCGAAGCAGACAATCAACCCGGATTATTTTACAAAGTGATGTATGCCATTTGGCAGGAAGATTTATTGGTTGTCAATGCCAATCTCTTAGTATGGCGAGGACGCACCCGCCTGATTCTCTATTTGCTAGGTCCCAACGAGAGTTTAATCCCAGAATACCTGGGACAGAAAATTGCTGAAGGTGTCCGACAACGGTTGCTGGGGAAATTTTAAAGATTCAGCGTCCTAAGCCGGTAAACTTGAAAAGATCTGATCGATCATCTGCTTGGCTTTAGCGTCTAGCTGTAGCCAGTCTACATCCCCTGTTTCGTCAATCAGGCTCATATCGATCGCCACTGTTAGATCACTGTCCATTGCGTTCAAAATAGGGCTGTAGTTACGGAAACAAATCTGATAGCAAAGCTGCCAGATATCAACCGTAATTTGGCGATCGCCCTTTTGCAACTGTAGCAAGTAGCCTGGATGGGACTGAGGCAACTGTGCCAGAGCTGCCTCAATCTCTTCTGCCTGTTCTGGCGTTGCCGTAGCGAGTTGCTGCTGAAGTTGAGTCACGATCGCCTGCGTTTGCTCAGATACGCCCTCTGCCCAAACTGGAATATCTTGGTAGGTGCCCTGCCAAGTAGAGTGCTCAAGTTGTTTACCAATATTATCAATCACTCGGATAAACACAGGCTGCATCAGTAGATCAGCCTGTTGCCATGCCAGAGTTGTTGCGAATTTAGGCATAGAGAGCAACTCTCCAAAATCGACAGGGACATAGCCAAAGTGATCTACAGCTCAACAGTTCAATCAAGCTGTAGATAATCCTAAGATGATAAATGGATCGAGTCCCTTAGTACATATCGTCGCTGAAGCCGCCATCTCCGCCAGACTCGCTATCTCGCTTGGAGCCTAGCAAATCCAGACGTTCTACACGAATTACTGGTTTAGAACGGCTGATACCCGTGCTACGATCTTGCCACTGGTCAAATTTCAAGGAACCGGTCACCCCGACTAAGCTGCCTTTACGAACGTAGTTTGCAGCAATTTCTGCGGTTTTGCCCCAAATTTCTAAACTGAACCAGTCTGGCTCATCGCTATTTTTTCGCTGTCGGTTCACAGCTAGCGTAAAGTTACAGACTACGCTGCCCGACTCGAAATATTTAACTTCTGGATCACGACCTGCACGACCGACTAGTGTTACCAAATTTAAACTCATATTGCTCCTGCTCTAGCTTCACTTAAGAAACCTCAACCAATGAAGGTTTAGTACAGATGTATTTACATCTTAATTTTAGCCATTCTAGCGAACCCTTCGCAAAGTTAGGAGCGTTAAACTAGGCTTGCAAAATTTATATCTTTACAAAATAAAATACTCTGCAAAAATAAAATATGAAGTGCCAAACTCTGCGTTTTTTTCACTTCCTGCTAGTATTAGCAGTTCATGGATTAGTGTTAGCGGTTTATTCACCGAAGCAGGTCAAGGCCCATATCATTCTGAAGCTTGTACGTGGAGATATGTCATGATGACGTTTGAAGCTCGGTTGAAGAAAGAAACCGCTAGTGTAATGAGTCAGTAAAACAGTCAAAAATTGACTCACTAGACTCTACGGTGAAAACGTAATAAAATCCACGGTGTATTGCGTTGTCGTGTGATCTTAGATTAAGGCATTGATTTTGGGGGCTTAGAAAGCTAGTGCGTTTCCGTAATCGCTTTTCGCTGTCGCGTGACATGGGTATCGACCTGGGTACCGCAAATACGCTGGTTTATGTGTCTGGTAGAGGCATTGTTTTACAAGAGCCTTCTGTGGTTGCCATTGATCAAGAGGACAAAATGCCTCTGGCAGTTGGGGAAGACGCTAAGAAGATGCTGGGACGGACACCCGGCAATGTGGTCGCTCTTCGTCCTTTGCGAGACGGCGTGATTGCAGACTTTGATACTGCCGAGTTGATGCTGAAACACTTCATTCGGCGGGTCAATGAGGGCAGAACTTTAGTTTCACCGCGAATTGTAATTGGCATTCCCAGCGGTGTCACAGGCGTTGAACGACGAGCCGTTATGGAAGCCGCTTCTCAAGCAGGTGCTCGCGATGTCTATCTCATTGACGAACCCGTTGCAGCCGCGATCGGGGCAGGTTTGCCTGTTGCAGAACCCACCGGCAACATGATCATTGACATTGGCGGTGGCACCACTGAAGTTGCGGTACTGAGTTTACAGGGCACCGTATTGAGTGAATCCGTGCGCGTTGCAGGGGATGAACTCAGCGAAGCGATTCTCAACTACATGAAGAAAGTTCATAACCTAGTGATTGGGGAACGAACGGCTGAGGAAATCAAAATTGTGGTTGGCTCTGCTTACCCCATGGACGATGATGGTGAACTGATTATGGATGTGCGAGGTTTGCACCTTCTGTCGGGTTTGCCGCGCACAGTATCGGTCAAAGCTCCTGAAATTCGCGAAGCCATGGCTGAGCGCTTTCAGTGATTATCGAAGCCGTAAAGCGAACTCTAGAACGGACCCCTCCAGAATTGGCAGCCGATATTATCGATCGCGGCATTATGCTGGCAGGCGGTGGGGCACTGCTGAAGGGACTGGATACGTTAATTAGCCACGAAACTGGAATTGTGGTACATGTTGCGGCTGATCCGCTAAGCTGCGTCGTATTGGGTACAGGGCGAGTTTTGGAAAATTTCAAGCAACTTGAGCGAGTTTTCAGCGGTCGATCTCGAAATTTCTAGGTTGCAGGCAGCAAATTAACTTTTGAGTGGGATGTACACACTTCGTCGCTGGTGGGATCGACATGGCGTTGGTTTGGGACTGCTTGTTCTGTCCTTAAGCGGCGCTTGGGCAATTCGGCAAACTCAAGGTGCAGCCATTTTTGAGCTTTACCGATTCTTAACTCGTCCGCTAACCCATGCATCTGCACCCGCTGAGCAACCTGAAAATGCCTTGACACGCGAGTTGGAACAACGATTAGTAGAACTGGAGAGTCAAAATCAGCAGCTTCAAGCCTTGCTGGGTTATACCTCAAAGATCTCTGGTGAAAAAATTGCTGCTCCAGTGATAGGGCGGAGTGCAGATCACTGGTGGCAGCAAGTGATTTTGGGGCGAGGCAGCCGAGATGGAATTCAGGTTGGAGCGATCGCTGCTGGTAATGGGGGCATTGTAGGGCGAGTTACCCAAGTTACAGAGAGCAGTAGCCGAGTATTGCTGATTAGTGACCCAACCAGCCAGGTCGGCGTCACTATCAGTCGATCGCGGTATATGGGTTACATTCGTGGGCAAGCGGCTAATCGAGTAATCATGGAGTTTTTTGACAAAGTGCCTGATGTGCGCCCAGGTGACGTAGTGGCCACCTCTTCTTATAGCAGGCTATTTCCACCAGGCTTGCCCGTAGGAGTGGTTGAGTCCGTCAACCTTAACAAAAGTCCTGCTCCCGAAGCTGTGATTGAGCTATCTTCGCCTATCAGCCATTTGGAATGGGTCATTATCTATGGCAACCCTAAATCTACTGCTGATCCAACTAATCTCAATCCCGATGACGATCCTCGGCAACCCCGCAACCCTAACTTAGACCCGAACGCTCAAGATAGCGAGCCAACCTCAACAGGGAGTCGCTTTTGATCGATCTATATGATCTACACCCTAATGCTCGTCGAGTCTTAGATTGTGTAGTTACAGCTAGTTCTGTTTTGCTCTGTTTACTGATCTTGCCGACCCGTTTGCCAGGAATGGAGCTATTGTCAGTTGGGCCAAATTGGCTGTTGATTTGGGTGGTTGCTTGGAGCGTGAAGCGAACAATGTTGCAAGGCGCACTTGCTGGGCTGATCCTAGGAATAATTCAAGACGGTATGACTTCACCTAGCCCCACTCACGCCTTAAGCTTGGCAATTGTGGGTGTTTTGACGGCCCGCATCCGCAAACAGCGTTACATCAAAGAAGATTTTATCTCCATCGCCCTCATTGTTTTTGGGATGGCAGTTTTGGCTGAAACCATCATTGCAGTTCAATTTAGCTTACAGGATCTGAGTGCGGGTTTAGAGAACGGACAGCGAACGCTTGCTGAAATTTGGCTCTATCATCAGCAAATTGCCCTTAGCTCTGCAATTCTCAGCAGCCTTTGGGCCCCTGTGGTTTACTACCCGCTCAACCGTTGGTGGGAGCAGGTTCAGGATTCGGAGCAAGCTTAAAGAATTCCTCAAGCTCCGCACTCAAAAATTCAACAGTTTGAAATACCCTGGCATTTGGCTGACTAAGTAGTGCGATGCTGATAGTAAATCTGTATGAATTCGAGTGGGCTGAAACTTTTGCAGGTAGGCTTGGCTACGGATTCCGCAAGTGAGGGCGATCGCTGGAATCCCAACGGCTTGTCCTGCCAGAATATCAGCTTCTGTGTCGCCAATCATCCAGGCAGAAAAAGGCTGTGCTGTACCTTTTGCCTCCTGAGCACAAGCAGCGATCGCACTAGCCAAAAGCTGGGTTTTGCGCTGGGCTAAGTTCTCATAAGCGGCATGGCGATCTTGTGTACCCCAAATTTGGCTAAACAAAGACTCTAAACCGTAAGCTTTGAGAATTTGGGTGGCTTGCGTTTGACAGCGCAGGGTGACTAACACTAGCCGCACCCCTTGGGCATGTAAGAGTGCCAGAGCCCACCGCACACCAGGCTGAAGCTGATCCTGATGCAGGAGGTGGGGCTGATTGACAATTTCACCCACTCGCTCCAAAAACGTATCAATCTGCTCACTCTGTAGCCCCGATCGCATGGCAATTTCCCGATCGGGCGTCCGCTCTTGCTTCATCTGCCAAAATTGCTGCTTAGTTAACCGTGTTAGCCTCAGCGGTATATCGCGTTCATCGTAGGCTTCTTCAGTTTCAGCCAGTCCCAACTGATAGGTGTGGTAATAACGATCGGAGACATCGACAATGGGCCCGTCAAAGTCGCAGAAAATGGTCAGGTTCTCGAACGATTCAGCACTGAAGGAGATCGGTGGGTTGGACAGGGCGACAGGAGAAGCAGAAGACTTTCCCATAAAGTGATATTTAGGCTCGGCAGATGTGCAATATTTCTTTACGTTAGCAATTTAGGCTATAAGTCGTCAAGAATATTTTAGGTTTTAAATATTAGAAATAATTATATCTTAAATACTGGTGGTGCAAAGAACAGGCAGACTGATTTGGCTCTATGAAAGGCTTTAAGCCGATCTAAAAAAAGATATAAAAGGCGATCGGCACAGTTCAGTCAGGATCGGTGATTCGAGTATAACCTTGTCCTAGCGTTCCAAAAGTATCGTGACTGGCCCATCATTCTCAATCGTCACTTGCATCATTGCTCCAAACTTCCCTGTTTCCACCTTTAGCCCACTCTGCCGCAATTGGGTAACAAACTGCTCATACAAGGGCTCAGCCGCAGTTGGTGCAGCCGCCCGATCAAACGACGGTCGGCGACCTTTGTGACAATCTCCATATAGCGTAAATTGACTAATCACTAGTAACTCCCCTTGAATTTCTTGAACAGAGCGATCGAACCGACCGCTTTCATCCCCTGGAAACAGCCTTAGCTCCAGACATTTCTTGGCCATCCAGTGCAATTCGGCTAGGGTGTCTGTGGTGGCGATCCCAACTAGCAGGTTCAATCCCCGCCTAATCTGACCCACAATTTCGCCATTAACTGTTACCTGGGAAGCTGTCACCCGTTGAATCAGCACACGCATTTTGCCTAGACCTCGTATATTGATCTACTTCTCCCGTTTATCAAACATGCCCGTTCCCCGCAGCAAATCTAGAAATGCAAATACTGCGGGTGGATGAAGAACATTGGACATAATAGCTGCCCCAATCACCCGTTCGAGAGGGATGGGGAGCGATCGCACCACCACACTCTCAGGAATCGGCAATGCTGCTAGCCGAGGTAAGATTGCCGCCCCCAACCCTTGAGCCACCATACTGACAATCGTAGAGTCTTCCTTAATTTCATAGGCCACCTTCAGCGACTGTGCCCACTGCGCCCAGTGATTGCGAACAGCAGAGGTACATTCTGCATAGTTGTACAAAATAAATGAATGATCCGACAGTTCTTGCCAGGTCAACCCATCAGAGATGGGCTTATGAAAAGGTAGCAGCACCACAAACTCATCTCTAGCAATTTCCCAAGTTTCAAATTCTTCCGATCGCGGTAATGGCACTAAGCCAATGTCTACGCGGCTCTCCCGTAAAGCTTGCTCTATGCTGAGCGGATCAGCCTCGGTCAATGTCACCTCAATGTTGGGGAAACGCTGACAAAATTTTGCCAGCAGCGGTGGTAAAAGATGTGTAGCAGCGCTTCGGAAAGAGGCAATCCGTACCCGGCCCCCTTCTAAGCCCTTGGCCAAGTTAATTTCGTACTCAATATTTTCACGAGATTGCAAAATGTGCCGGGCATGGTGCAGCACCCGCTCACCTACCAAAGTCGGATGAGCGCCGAAGCGTCCGCGTGTCAGCAAAGAAACACCGAGTTCATTCTCTAGCGCGGCGATCGCCCGACTCACAGCCGCCTGAGAAGTATCCAGCTTCAGGGCTGCCAGAGAGAAACTACCGTACTCTGCAACTGCCAGTAAAATCCGCAAATGATTGATATTCATCGATACATCTATGCAATCTTCGGATAGATGCGAAACGCCATCTGGTTTGATCTTGTAAAAATCTTGAAGTTAACTGGGAGTCACAGCAGTTAAATTATCTACACATTTTCCATGTGTGGATCGAGGGTGAATAGCCCAATATTGCAAATCGGAGAAAGCCATGTTTGAACTGATTCCCTACCAAAAGTTTCGAGACACGCCCAGCGTTCGCTTTTTTGATATCACCATCCCCAATTCAAATGTCCGCGATCTGGTCTTTCATGAAGGCCCAGCAGTCAGTCCCAACAACAGTCCAGAAGGCTACTGGCAGTTTTATCTCCATCCTCATCAGGAAGATAACCTGCTGTCCTTGTCTGGAGGACGGACTTTTTACCTTGTCAACTTTAGCTGGGATTGTCCGTTTCATATTGTCCGCTTAGAAGCCAACGGCGACATTCTCAGGCTTCCCCCTGGCACATTTCATCGCTCTGTCTCCGATCCAGACGGTTCACTAGTGCTCAACCAGGCGGTTCGTACCGTCACTGCTACTGTCGAGAGCGAATTTCGGGTTTACAACAGCGGAGAGATTCCTCGACTGTTGCGCGCCACGTCTAAAGCGGCACCGCTTCCCAAGCTACATCGATCGCCGGGATCGCAAGTCACACAACTCAGAGCTGCCTAGCGCTTCGTCCGCTTTAGCTCATAGAGATTCCAAAAAGTTCCCTTGAGGCGAGAAGGATTAACTCCCTCAATATCATTCCGCACTGCCACCATAAACAGAGAATTCACTAGGTTAATAAACGGCAGATTGTCCTGAGCCAAAATTTGAGCTTTGGCATAAATCTCTTTCCTTTTTTTCTCATCCAGGGTTCTGGCTCCCTCGCGGTAGAGTCGGGCAATCTCGGACTCCCAATCGGCAATCACCCGTCCCTCAATTGGCTCTTTGTCGGGTGAGGGAGACTGATTGAACATATGCAATCTGCCATCTGTCTGCCAAACATTGGCACCGCCATTTGGATCAAAATCTGGATCGGCAAATCCTAACCGGATGCATTCCCAGTCTAAGGAGACACTGGTTTTATCTAGCATGATATTGAATGCAACCAACTGAAGATCGACCTGCATCCCAATCCGAGCTAGGTCTTGCTGGATTTGAGACTCCACTTCGTTATTGCCGCTGCCTCCAGCACTAGAGAGCAGCGTGAAGCGCACGCGATTCCCCTCGGCATCTAGCAACTGCCCTTTGTCGTTGTAGATAAACCCGGACTCTCGCAACAACTGCTTAGACTTTTCTGGGTTAAAGTCATAGGTCTTGAGCCGTCCTGTGGCAGGCGATAGGTAATAGGGATTGGGAACAGAGATCGTTGAATTTAGCGGTTCTCCTAAGCCTCGGTAAAGATTGTTAATCATAGTGCGGCGATCGATCGCATAGGCAACTGCTTGCCGAAAGGCAATATTGTTGAACCACCGAGATTTAATCGGGTCAATTAAAGGCTTGCCGTTCCGTTTACCTTGATTCAGATTAAAGGAGATGAAAGATGTGCCTGCCGAAGGTCCAACATTGAGAATGGTGAAGTTACCACGCTTTTCCTCCTTTTTTAAAAGCGAAAAGCTAGCAGGACCAACACCTGTGACATCTAAATCGCCTGAGCGGAACTGCATCAGACTCGTTTCACCAGACTCTACAATCGACCAAATGAATCGTTTGATATAGGGCAGAGGATTGCGCTGAGCATCTTGACGCCAGTAGTAAGGATTGCGCTGAAAGATGACTCGCTCGGTCGGGGTATATTCCACCATTGTGTAGGGTCCGCTGCCAACAATCTGGGTCGGATCAGTGTCAGTCGTCCACATCGAGAGAAATTTAAGCTGCCCATCGCTATCTTTCTCTTTGACACTCTTTTCCAAGACATGCTTTGGCATAATCGCTACACCGCTGTCGGTGCCACCAGCGATCGCCCGCAGCAAAGGCGCAAATGGTTCTGGGGTAGTGAACTCAAATGTCCGATCATCCATCCTGCGGATCTTCGGCAAAAGCCCTTGCTCTCCAATCCGCAAGGCATCCCGGTTGGCTGTTGGCACCTGCTCATTGAACACCAGATCGTTAAACGTAAAGAGCACGTCATCGACAGTCAGAGGCTCCCCATCCGACCACTTCAGTCCGTCTCGCAACGTAAACGTGATCCGCAGGTTATCTGGAGAGACTTCCCAGGATTCTGCCAAACCTGGCGACAGTTCTCCCGTCACCCCATCCTCTGTCAACAGCCCTGTATAGATGCGGTTGAAGACATTGGGTTGTTCTTGGCTCAGCATGTAGTTAAAGGTTTTAGGATCAGTCCCCGCCACTACAATCTGGGACTCTCTAGC
>JAAUOQ010000507.1 GCA_012034795.1 Leptolyngbyaceae cyanobacterium CRU_2_3 | reverse complement strand
GGACTATACCCAAGCCATTGCAGACTACACGCAGGCTATCAAGCTTAAGCCGGACTATGCTAATGCTTATACTACACGTGGGCTTGTTTATCGGGAAAAAGGAGACAAATCCAACGCTATTCAAGACTTTAAAAGAGCACTTGAATTCTCTAAAGACCCTACTCTGCAACAGATGGTTGAACAAAATCTTCGAGAACTTGGAGCGAAATAGGGGAGTAGAGCGTGTCGTGCCAGAAATTCAGCAGTCAACAACTCAGTCCACCGATCGCTCCTCCTCTCACCCTGAAAAGCGATCGAGTTCAGTATCTTCAATTGAAGAACTTCTACACAATCTCTATGAGGCGATCGAAGGCTGTTTATCGGCGATCGGCTAATGATGAAAAGCTATTAACTACTCAGCCCGCAAGACTTCCAACGCTTTTTATGTTCACGAGGCATATTTCTAGACCGCCGAAATATCGCTATGATCAGAAGAACGTAAGTGCTTGCGCTGATTGGAGCCATCATGACGACCAAAGAGCAACTCCTGAAAGAAATTGAACAGGCTTCCGAGTCACTGGTGGAAGAAGTGTTCGGGTTTCTGATCTCTGTGAAAGCTCGGCACAACGAAAATGATCTAGTCCAGCCTGATCCAGATCCGAAGCGCGATCGCCCCAGCAAGCCCATTTGGGAAATTGCCCAAGAACTCACGCAAGACATGACAGTTGAGGAAATTGCTCAACTTCCTAAAGATGGGGCCGAACAACATGATCACTACATTTACGGCATTCCTAAACGGCAAGAATGAAACTCGTCTTTGCGGATACTTTCTACTGGGTTGCACTGATAAATCCTGGGGACGATTGGCATAAGTCAGTTTTATCTGTCAGCCGATCGCTTGATCAGACTAAGATTGTAACAACAGAAGAAGTTCTGACCGAAGTTCTAACCTTCTATGCAGAATCCAGCAGCTCTATGAGACGACGAACCGTTGCATTCGTAGATAGCATTTTGAAAAATAGTGGAATTCAAGTTGTAGAACAAACGCATCAATCATTCCAGAATGGTCTAGCGCTCTACCGTCAACGCCTCGATAAAGGCTACAGCTTGACCGACTGTATCTCTATGCATACAATGCGACAGCTAGAAATTGCTGGAATTTTAACTCACGATAAACATTTTACACAGGAAGGATTTTCGATCGCCTTCAAAGATTGATAGCAATCTTAAATTGAGGTTGAGGCATCCATGAAAATTAAAGTTGTCATTCACGAAGCGGAAGAGGGAGGGTTTTGGGCAGAAGTACCAGCCATTTCAGGCTGTGCTACCCAAGGAGACACTTTTGAGGAACTCCTACATAAATCTCTATGAGGCGGTCGAAGGCTGTTTATCGGCGATCGGCTGATGATACAGAACCATTAACTGCTCAGCCCGCAAAACTTCCAACGCATACATCCGCCCTTGAGTATCGCTAAACTCCACCTCAAATACTCCCGGCTCGTACACCTCCACAATTGTCCCCACTTGCCCCCGTACCAATCCTTGTTCTGGGCAATCTGTCAACAGTGCCACTACATCCAGCAGCTTCAGGGTTTGATTCATCGTGCCGCACCTCATTGCTTAAAGGACGTAACAAGGCAGATTGAAAGACATAAGCCTTGTGTTGTCCATCTGCATGATTTAGATTAAGGCAATACCCTGCCAGCTTTTGGTCATCAATAATGGCGCGATCGGGGTTGGGCAACTTCATAACGCCAATCTTCTAATCTTAATTCGGCAAAGACAATGCACTCATCGATCCTGGTGATGATTGGCATAGTCTAGTTTTAGCCATTAGCCGATCGCTCCTCCCCTTACCCTGAAAAGCGATCGAGTTCAGTATGATCAGTTCAGCACAACCTGTAAAAGTTCTACCAGGAGGAGCGATGCAAGCCTACAAACTTAAGGGAACGATCGATCAATCAGGTCAATTGATTATTACGCAGCCGATCGATCTATCTCCTGGCGAAGTGGAAATCATTGTTTTACGACAATCTCCCTATAGAAGATAACTCTGTATCTGCTGATGAAACACAAACAGCAACTCCAAAAAAGAGTAAAGACAAGCGTAAAAGCGTTCCAAGATTTGTTTGAAAATACTGAACCTGCGCCTCCAGACTTTGATCCAGAGCAAGCGAGGTGGGAAGTGTTAAAAGATAAACACAATCTGTGAAATGTCACCCGCAATCCCCAAGATTTTGCTGAAGCAGCGTTGCCGATTATGACTCCTGATATCCTGATTCAAGCAATTACCCATTCAGCTTGATAGCAGAATTGCCGCAGCGATCGCATCTGGTAAGTGACGATCGGGTGGGTCAAAAACAAGAATGTGATGAGCTGTGGGATTGAGCCGCCGCAAAACGTGCAAATATTCTTCGGCTTGCCCTCGATAGCGGAATCGCGCCACAACAATTCGCTGCATTTTGGGCAACAGACGGATAATACACCAGGGATGAAGGCGATCGAAGTAGGTCATGAAGTCTCCTAGAAAATTGGGTAGACAAATAATGCGATGAGCGATCGCATGTTTTGAGCTGAATGGCAGATTATGTAAGAAACTGTTAGAGACTGGGCAGCAAAAAACTGAGCCGGATCGGGCGCTCTTGTGGCCCGAAAAGTTATTGGTTGTGCTGTACCTGTTGTAATACTCACTTTATGTTCACATTGACCAATCAAATTGTCAACACAATTTGGTTAGTTGCACCCCATGCCCAAATCTGAACCATTGAATTTAGAAGACGCTGAATCTCCTCTAAAGAAATTAAGAGAAGGGGCTGGACTCTCACAACAAGAGTTGGCGAGTCGGATAGGTGTAGGTGTGACAACGATCAGCCGCTGGGAGCGGGGGGCATCCCCGGCAATGATGACCATTCCTCAAATCAGAGCGCTCTGTCGGGAATTGGGCGTAACCTTTGATGAACTGCCCGATGAGTTTGGCCCTACGGGGCGATCGGGTTAGTATCGCCGCTTCCTTATTAGGAGTTAGGATGACCGGGACTATGCTCAGAACCCAGACGAAATTGATGAAGCGATCGCGGCTGAAACATCGCCTTTGCCTTGACGCTCTGAAGAACAGCCAGCATTCCGACCAGAATTTTCTTCAATCTAGGCGTCAAATGATTCAGCCATCTAGGATGCTACCTTGATCAGTTCCTGACGATGGCTAGTGAGTTGAAAG
>JAAUOQ010000085.1 GCA_012034795.1 Leptolyngbyaceae cyanobacterium CRU_2_3 | reverse complement strand
CAGTGCAATAATTCGCTCTCTCAATTCAATGACCAGTGTGGCAAGGCGTTTGAATACGGGATCATCCTGCCAAGGCAGATCCAGCAGAGCCATCTGTAGGAAGGGGTCTAGGTTCAACAGGTTCAGGCTGCGAAGTAGTGCCAGTATTCCTACTCAACCGAGCCACATTACTTTCCAATCGGCTAACGCGCGATCGCAGCGTCACAGTTTCAGACTGCAATTGAGATAGCCTTGCTTCCAGTTGCCCTGTGGACTGAGAAAGGATCTGGGCTGGGCTAAACTGCTGCCAGCCGAACAACAGCGCCAACGTCAGAATCAATAAGCTGCACCATTGAGCAAATTTGAACACTATCTTCATCATGACTGCTACAGAGCGATCGCCTAGATCAAGGGTCTACTATTAATACTCCGATCGAGGCGTGCTGGTTTTCCATATCTTCTGGATAGACTTCACCCCTTCTTCCTCCTGTGGTACGCTACTCCCCATGAAGTTTGCTGGAAGGATGCGCTGATGTCAAAACTGAGAGTTGGGCTGCTGTTTGGTGGCTGTTCGGGAGAACATGAAGTGTCAATTAGCTCAGCCAAAGCGATTGCTCATGCCTTCACCGCTACTGCGAACGCCAGTAAATATCAGATCATGCCTGTCTATATTCAAAAAGACGGATGCTGGCAGGTTGGCGAAGTCGCTCAACAGGTTTTAGCGACGGGTATGCCGCCGCAAATAGCAGCAGAGAGTTTGACGGCTGTGCCCCCAACGGCTGCACGGGAAGCCGCCAACTCTCAGCGCATCCAGCGCTGGCAACTGCCTGTCCAGGTAGCAGAAGTGGATGTTTGGTTTCCTATTCTGCATGGCCCTAATGGCGAAGACGGTACCGTGCAAGGCTTATTAAAGATGATGCAGATTCCATTTGTGGGGTCAGGCGTTTTGGGTTCAGCGTTAGGTATGGACAAAATTGCCATGAAAATGACGTTTGCTCAAGCTGGACTACCGCAAGTCAAGTATGTTGCAGTCAACCGTTCCCAGGTTTGGTCAGATGCTTGCCGGTTTCCTACACTCTGCGATCGCCTTGAAGCGGAATTAGCCTATCCTTGCTTTGTCAAGCCTGCCAACTTAGGGTCATCGGTGGGCATTGCCAAAGTACAGACGCGATCGCAGCTAGAAGCTGCTTTGGATAATGCCGCTAGCTACGATCGGCGGATTATTGTGGAAGCAGGTGTAAAAGCACGAGAAGTGGAATGTGCGGTCTTAGGGAATGACTACCCTCTAGCCTCGATAGTCGGCGAAATTACCTATACCAGTGATTTCTACGATTACGAAACCAAATATACCGAGGGCAAAGCCGGATTGCAGATTCCGGCTCCCCTGCCGCCCCAGATTACCGCCCAAATTCAGGAGATGGCGTTGCGCGCCTTTGAAGCCGTCGATGCGGCTGGGATTGCCAGAGTTGATTTCTTCTATGTTGAAGCGACTGGAGAAGTGCTGATTAATGAAATCAACACGATGCCAGGTTTTACAGCAACCAGCATGTATCCGATGCTGTGGAAAGCCAGCGGCATTGAGTTCTCAGAATTGGTCGATCGCCTCGTTCAACACGCCTTAGAACGATTTAAGGGTTGATTTTCTAGGTCTATTCCCTTGATTTATCTACGCTAATTGGTTGAAATGTTACTGTTTCCATAGGCTGCTGCTCATAGTTCTAGCCACTGGCTCTAAGAACCGCCTAAAATAAGGATGGTACTAAATCTACTGGTCAACCCGTGATCTGTCACGGAAAATCTGCATTAACTTGATTGGTTGACTCGATTTAGCTGATTCGATTGATATGGCTTCAGCGTTCTACCGATCGTGAGCTTGGCTCTTGCAGAGCGGAGTTAGAGTATGGGCAAACATCAAGCTGATTGGCGGCACGAACATTACCCAGCCGCTCAACTGAACGAAACCAGTCCTGTACAACCTGCAAGGCAACCCCCTGTCAGGCAGACTGTCAGGCAAAAAAGATTTTCTGGACTCACGCAATTTGTCCAACGTTACCCACTGGCTTTGCTCCTGTCCACATGGTTTGTTTTTATGATGATGGCAGGCATAGCTACCCTGAGCATGATTAGCTTAGAGGATTCAAAATTGCCACAGAGTCCCCAAGTTGCTGCGAGTGCGTCTCTTCCGGCTCAATCTATACCGCCTGAGCAACCTGTTCCTGCCATACCTACAAAGCATACAGAGCAACAATCCTTACCGCTAGCATCTTTAGCAGCGATCGCCTTGAGTTGTGCGATCGGTTCCGTCATCCTGCTGCAAGGGCTAAAACCGCGCCGGCCGACCAGACAAATACGCGCCCCTCTGCCAAAATCTAGGGTTTCAAAATCTAACTCTTACTCGGCTGCCTCCAGCAAATCATCTTTTAAGTTCCAGCAAACGGTGTCCTCAACTTCTGAAGCAATCCTTAGCGTGGTTCCACCTGATACGAGCCACCCCTTAGATTGGGACGATCCAAGCTTGGCAGATAGTCTAGATATACGACGTCAAAAGCCACTTTCCTACTGGCTCTAGCTTTATTTTTCAAAAGCAGTTTCTCTCAAAAGTAGTTAGAGAAAAATTAAGGGCGCTTCGTGCGCCCCAGCTTTGCATGGCTTAAGATAGCCCGCCTGCTTCATCGCTATAGCCTGGAGAAGCTTTGTATAAAGCATCAAGCCGCTCACGGGCATCTTCTACCGTCATGGAGCGCATCACCAAGAACGGTTCATTCACAATATTGCCATAATCGTCCAGGAGTTCAGGATGGGAAACCGATTGAACTCTGGCGGTTTGCGGCACATTAGCACTCAATGAATTAGGAGTGAACCTGCCTTTGGCATTGTAAGGGCGCTGAGACTCTATCCCCAGCGTCATCATATTGCGAATCAGATTACCTACTGCCAGAAAAGCCAAAACTGTAAAAGCAAGAATGTAAATTAAATGCAACATATGTCTTCTCCGAGCCGATATGCTACGAGCCGAACAAGCGCCTTCCCTAGCTATCTATGTTTAGTATCTTAAAACGAATATCTAGTAGACCCCCAAGTAGAATTCACTTAAGAGGCATCACCCCACCATAATATAAAGTTACTCTAGTCTCTCATTTTTTTAAACGAACCTTAGAATTACTCACCTCCTATTTTCAGATTCTCCTGACGAAATCGCATCCCAACCTGCCAGCATTCAGTGACTAAGTGATGCCAGGGCATCATCATTGAAGTGTCTACCCCGGCCTGATAGTCAGTTGCTTGAAATAGGGACTGGGCAGCGCTTACCTCCTGCTGAGCTTGCTTAACCCTGTTCAGCAAATCTGACTGCTGCTGAGTGTCCAAAAAGTCAATTCTATAAGCTTCTAACAGTGAGCGCGATCGACTAAACCAATACTGGAAATCTTCCAATAGGGGATGCAGGAAAGTCTTCAACAGATCTGCTTCAGGCTGAAGGTTAGGAGTTGGATCTAACATTACCAGTATGTGAATTTATCAGGCTAACTACCCATCAAGCTTAACGTAATTTACATCTCTTAATATATTTATTAACTTGTTTTGCTAATATCGCTGATTCATTGTCATGAGATCGGGGCATTTCCTGGTTGTTACTGGTTTCTGTCTGAATTGGCTTCTGCTGGATAAGATAGAGGCTGAAGGGAAGATCACATTCCCAAACTTGAAACCTATATATCCTGCCGTTCACAAGTCCATGTCTAACTCAGAACAACCCGATAAGAGCAATCTGCAAAAGCTTCGCCATACCGCTTCACATGTCATGGCAATGGCTGTCCAGAAGCTGTTTCCCAAGGCACAAGTGACAATCGGGCCGTCCATTGAGAATGGCTTTTATTACGACTTTGATAGCCCAGATCCTTTCACGGAAAAAGATTTGAAAGCAATCAAGAAGGAAATGACTAAGATCATCAACCGCAAGCTACCCTTGGTGCGGGAAGAAGTGAGCCGAGAAGAGGCAAGGCGACGGATTGAGAGCATCCAGGAACCCTACAAGCTGGAAATCTTAGAAGGAATAAAAACAGAGCCGATCACAATCTACCACCTGGGCGATCAGTGGTGGGATCTTTGCGGTGGGCCGCATGTGGAAAGTACGGCAGAACTCAATCCAGATGCGATCGAGCTAGAAAGTGTTGCTGGAGCATACTGGCGCGGTGATGAAACCAAAGCCCAGTTGCAACGGATCTATGGCACAGCCTGGGAAAGTCCAGAGCAGCTTGCTGAGTACAAACGACGCAAGGAAGAAGCACTCCGTCGTGATCACCGTAAGCTGGGTAGGGAATTGGGGCTGTTTGTTTTTGCAGATCCTGTAGGGCCAGGCTTGCCGCTGTGGACGCCCAAAGGCACAGTCCTGCGATCGCTCCTGGAAGATTTTCTTAAGCAAGAGCAGCTTAAACGTGGCTACCTACCCGTCGTTACCCCTCACATTGCCCGTGTAGACTTGTTTAAGATCTCTGGACACTGGCAAAAGTATAGTGAAGACATGTTTCCGATGATGGCGGAAACGGCAGAAGATAAAGCCAACGAGATTGGCTTTGTCATGAAGCCCATGAACTGCCCTTTTCATATTCAGATCTATAAGAGTGAATTGCGCTCCTACCGAGAGCTACCAATGCGGCTGGCAGAATTCGGCACGGTTTACCGTTACGAACAGTCTGGCGAACTCGGTGGGTTAACCCGTGTGCGCGGTTTTACAGTCGATGATTCTCACCTGTTTGTGACTCCAGAACAGCTTGATGCAGAGTTCCTGAGCGTGGTTGATCTGATCTTGACGGTGTTTAAGAGCTTACAACTTCAAAACTTCCGGGCCCGGCTCAGCTTCCGTGATCCGACCTCAGACAAATACATTGGCTCTGATGAAGCCTGGGACAAAGCCGAAGGTGCCATTCGTCGAGCCGTGGAAACGCTCGGCATGAGCCATTTTGAGGGCATTGGGGAGGCCGCATTCTACGGTCCTAAGCTAGACTTTATTTTTCAAGATGCGCTCGATCGCGAATGGCAGCTAGGAACCGTGCAGGTAGACTACATCCTGCCTGAGCGCTTTGACCTAGAATATGTGGCAGAAGACGGTACGCGCAAGCGTCCTGTGATGATTCACCGTGCCCCATTTGGTTCCTTAGAGCGACTCATTGGCATCTTGATTGAAGAGTACGCTGGCGATTTTCCCCTGTGGATGGCTCCGGTGCAGATCCGTCTGTTGCCCGTTACAGAGGAACAAATGCCGTTTGCTCAACAAGTGGCAGATCAAATGCGCCCTCTGGGTATCCGGGTTGAGGTGGATAACAGCGGCGAACGTCTGGGCAAAATGATCCGCAATGCGGAAAAGCAGAAAATCCCGATGATGGCTGTGGTGGGTGCCAAAGAAGTAGAGGCAAATTCCCTCAGCATCCGCACTCGCGCTTCTGGAGAACTAGGTGCAATTTCAGTTGCAGAAGTGATTGAGAAAATGAAGGAGCGATCGCCCAATACAGTAATTTCTAGAACCTAGTTTTAGAACCTGGTTTTAGAATCTAGTTTGTCAGGCTGACGGAGAGGCAAGGGTCCTTGGGGCTGACGAGGAGTGGGTTGCCGCCAGAGCAGCAGCGGAATGCTGAGCGTGCCCAAAATCATGACGATCGCGGTAGTTCCCCAAATAATCAGCCGATTCGGACGATAATCTCCTTGCTCAATTTGCCAAAAGACCCGATTGTAGCGCCACGCAGCAATTGCAATGGTTGTGATGCCCAAGATTACCAAAGCAACACCTAGATTTTCAGAATTGATGACTGGGGAAATGGACGTTTGTTCTTGACCGAATGCAGATTCTAGTTGGTGCATAAACAGTCCAAATCGGGCGATCGCAAATCCAAATCCAATCAAGGCGATCGAGGTTCGCAACCATGCTAGAAAGGTGCGCTCATTGGCTTGATGTTCTCGCTGACGGTCAATTTTGGAGGGTTGAGTCATGCAGTAAATACCAAAGCTTACCCCAAACCCATTCCGAAATTGATCACCCTTTTCGTGTATTTATTCCAGAGGCAGGAGTAGTGTCTTCCATAAGGTTCGCCATACTTGAACTAAATGATTGCTCCGGAACAATTGCATTTATTTTCAATTCATATCATTTGTCTACAAAAACTGTTAAACCGATGAACTACAGAAGCTTTCTTGGACTTGCCCTGCTACTGTGCGCCACGGGTTGCAGCAGCACCGTTAGCGATCGCCCCCAGCCCAATGATTAACTGCCTCTCCTTCGCCGTCTATTGTTTCCCCATCGTCTGTTGCCCAATCACCGACCCCAGTCTCATCTCCATCGCTGATTAAGCCGGCAATTCCGTACCCCACCCTACCATCCAAGGTAGAAACAACGGCTCCTCGCATTTCTTCAGTGCAGCCGCCCAAATACCAAATTAATCCACCTGTTAAGCCCCGCTTGCCGGGTGCTGAACCCCGAACGGGTAGCCCAAATACTACAGATACTACAGATAAAAGCATTGATCGAGATTATGACTTTTCGACGCCGATCGCCAGCACTGGAAAGCTGACGGTACGCGAGCGGATTCGCACCGTTGATACAGATAAGCTCATTGCATCTTGCCCTACGGATACTGCACCTTATGCTCTGGCAGAGAGCACGCACTATCGGGTGCAAATTTGCTCAGGAGAATATGATCCGCAGTTGCCTAAGTACTATATTGGGCAAGCCAAGGATGGTAGTGGTGAACTCCGCATTACCAGCGCTGACCTGGATGAAGCTCGCCAGCTTGTCTTTAAAAACGGCGATTATACTTACACCCTTTATCGAGACAGTGCCAGACCTGAGCAGAACAATGCCTATTTGGAAATTTATATGCCAAACGGTAAGAGTTACGCGGAAGCACTGTTTTACCTATACGAGTAATTACGAGTCATGACTGGATGAGTAATGATTGGAGCGATCGCCCCCTGTTAAGCCAGGGCCCCAGCCAGGGCGATCGCTGCTTATACCATTCTCAAGGCATTGGTATGAGAGGGAATCACCTTGTTGGCGCTGGGTTTGGCAAAGGCACTATGAGGTAAGACTCGCCGCACTTCTTCAACGGTGGTTAGCCCTTGGGTAACTTTAGCGATCGCCGCGACTAAAAACGAATCATACTGAATTTCATGGAGGTAGCGACGGAGTTGGGTAACAGTGCCTTCATAGATGATTTCTCGTACCCGGTCATCAATATTGAGGAGTTCAATCACCGCTTCTCTGCCGGAGTAGCCAGACTGAAAACAGTGAGCGCAGCCTTTACCTTTCCGCCAGTCTGGTGAGTTGGCTTCTTCTCGCTTCAAGCCTAAGAGTTTTAGATCCGAGGCAGTGGGGGTATAAGGTTCAGCACAATGGGTACAAACCTTACGGACTAAGCGTTGAGCCACAATACCTAAGAGGGCATCACTGACGAGTCCAGGGTCAGGGCCAATGTCTTTGAGGCGAGGAATCACGCCGATCGCATCATTGGTATGCAGCGTCGTCAGCACCAGATGCCCCGTCAGGGCGGCTCGAACTGCCGTTTCTGCTGTTTCATTGTCCCGAATTTCACCCACCATAATGATGTCTGGATCTTGGCGCAGGATTGCTCGCAATCCTGCCGCAAAGGTCATCCCTGCCAGTTCATGCACCTGAGTTTGGGTGATACCGGGCAACACATACTCCACTGGATCTTCGACGGTGACGATGTTAACAGCATCCGTCGCGATCGTTTGCAGGCTGGTATAGAGCGTGCTGGTTTTACCTGAGCCAGTTGGGCCGGTGAAGATGATCATGCCCTGGGGTTCTCGCAGCCAGCCCTCATAGATTTCGCGAGTGCGCTCGGAGAAGCCCAAATCCTGCACGGTGCTGAAGGTATTTTGCTGGCGCAGTAACCGCAGTACTGCTTTTCTCCAGCCTCGCCTTTGTGAGCGGCAATACAGGGGATCATACTGACCCGCATATCCAAGCCTTGCTCGGCTTGATCAGTCATGTAGCGTTCACTAATTCTGCCGTCTTGAGGACGACGGCTCTCAGCAATGTCCATGTCGCACATGACTTTGAGCGAAACAATCACGCGGCGGCTAATTTCTGGCGGTAGCGTCGTTACATGGCGCAAAATACCATCAATTCGGAAGCGAACCCGCAACCCATCGGGGGCAGGAGCTAAGTGAATATCACTGGCACGGTTGCGGAGAGCGCTAGAAATCAGAGCTTTGATTCGTTCAATCTGGTTGTCTACCTGCGACAGGTAAAGCTCAGCCATTTCGGTGATGTCTTCTTGCTCTAACTCACCAGTGAGCGGATTGACGTGGGCTGAGCCGTGCAGCCGCTTCGTATCGAGGTTTTGTAACCGACTCCATTGACGATAGCTTTTTTCAGCGATCGCAATTACCTGAATATCGGTTCGCAACTGAGCACTAATCTGATGAATAACTGCTTCAGATAAGGCGGTTGGGCTGCCGACATAAAAGCAATTTTGCCACAGCAGCAAAGGGATCAGGGGGGGTAGAGCGCTGCGATCGCTGAACTTACGCCAAAATCGGACATTGACCTCGCGATCGAGCAAATCTAACCGGACTTGTCCCTCCACATCCACTAAAAGTTCAAGTGCCTGTTCGCAGCTAATGTGTTGCTGCTTTAACTGTTGCCAAGCAGTAAAGGGAATTGAATTAGCTTGCATGATGATGTCTTATAGGAAATGCGCGTGTTGAGCCAATCTTACTGATCTGCCTGACAGGGACGACCTTGCTGATCAAGCACAACGCAGACAACACCATTGGAATTGCCTGAATACCTTATCAGCCCTGGCGGTAGCCTTCCCGGATCTGCGGACTGGCTAACGATCGCCCCTCGGTTAGAACGATGGGCGTTGCTGCCACACAAACTGTTCAAGTTTAACGTTTCCCCATTAGCGGTCTGCATATAGCACACCAAACTATCATCTACTGCTGAGTTGATTTGAACCGGCGAATCCAACTGAATGAGGGATGGGGACGATTGCTCAGCCCTAGCCATTTCAGGGATAAGCAGTCCAGCGATAGACAGAGCTAGCGACAAAACAGCGGTCGGGATTAGAGCGGTCAACATCATTATCCTATAACTTGATCATCCTATAACTTGCATCAATGCCTTGGCAGAAATGCCACACCCAATTAATGTGATCCCTAGAGCGCTGAGCGCAGATAAGCCCTTGATGGAGCGAGTAGGCGTAGGCAGTTTTTGGAAGAGATGCTTGGCATAAACCAGCGCTAGTCCCAGACCAGTCAATACCCCTGCAAGTCCAAGACTAAACACAAATACCATCAGCAGTCCTAGCCCAACGTTCCCTAATGCAATGGAACTGAGAAGTAGCACCAAAGCAGCTGGACAAGGCACTAACCCCCTGAGATCCCTAATGCCAATAAACTGCGCCATGTGACAGGATCGCCCGATTTAGCTGGTAAGTGATGATGGTGATGGTCGTGGTCATGGTCATGGTCATGCCTATGAGCAGGATGGCTGGTGTGCTCATGCTTGTGGTCATGCAGATGGGCATGAGTATGGCTGTCCTGGGAGTGGCTGTCCTGGGAGTGGCTGTCCTGGGAGTGGCTGTCCTGGGAGTGGCTGTCATAAATGGGACTAGAGTGCTCACGCCCAACTTCAGGCTTGTGGGAATGCCCATGATGTTCATGAACTCCATGATGAGTATGAACGATGGGTTCATGTGAATGCGGATGCGGATGCTGTTCAGCATGGGAATGGCTGTGGGTTGGGATGCGATCGCGCCCCTGCTTGATCCGCTGACGAAACAGGTTAATCCCAATCGACACCACCATCAAACCGGAGATTAAACTCAGCCAAGGATAAATTTGTTCGGGTAGCACGTAGCGTGCGGCAAACAGCGTCACTAATCCTAAAGCAAAGACACCGATTGTATGAGTAATGGTTGTGGTTAAAGCCAGAAACAAGGCATGTTGTGGCGTAGCGCGAGTACCGACCAGATAGGCTCCCACCATGGTTTTGCCATGTCCAGGGGTGAGGGAATGCATTGCCCCCCAGACTAAGGCTCCGGCGATCGCCAGCCCGATACTGCCATGGGCAAAGTCCAGTATTCCGGGGATCGCAGCAAAGGTTTGATTGGTCGGAGTGAAGATAAAGGTTTTAAGCTGGTGCCCTTGCAGAATAGTGGCCAGACAGGTAGACGTTGAAACGCCTGGGATAAATAGGTTGTAATGAATCCGAAATCCCTGAATCGGTGTCAGCCAGGAATAGACTAGCAGCAAGGTACTGTGAGAATTGGGCGCAATTTTGCTGGAGAGGGGTAATTTGGCTTGATCGATAGATTGCACAGCCAACGTTGCTGCTCGATTTTCGGTATTGGTAAACTGAATTTTTTCGGCAAAAAAGGCTTGCAATTCCGCAGTATGAGCATTAATCTCATCACGGGAAAGTTGCCCGTTTTGGTCACTATCTGCAAAGGGTACCAGACCTGTAGGAAACGTCAGCGTCATGCGGGCTGCTGCCGGATTAACCAAAATTTCTGCTGCTGCCAAATCGGCCCAGTGGGCCTGGCTCGGTGGCGCAGTCACAACTCCAATCACCAACATCACAAGCAGGGAAAGTATCCCCACCAGGCTATTCCTGCGAAGCGATCGACTCATACTTTTATCCTCCTAACCCTGCTGCTAAATTCAGAGCGTTTTTGCGCTCTCATCAAACTGTGGATCAATCTTTAATGCGGCTTGGAAGTGGGTTTGTGCGGGTGCCGTCTGTCCCAGGGCTTGTTCAATCTCCCCCGCACGATCATGGAGACTGGCATCTCGTGTGCCGACAGCGATCGCCTGCCGAATCGCCTGTTGCGCCGCAGGCAATTGCCCTGCTTGAAAGAGTGCCCCAGCATAGGTGCCCCATGTTTCGGCATCGCGGCGGGTTTTGACCTCAGTTTGCATCAGAGAGACAGCTTCAGCAATATCCTGGGGATTCGCCCGCTCCAACAGCAAGCGGGCTAGATCACGCCGATGTCCGAAGGCCGCAGTGCTTTGTCCGTCTTGTCCCACAAGGGTTTGCCGCAGCAGAGATTCGGCTTGGAACCAAAGCGCTTGAGCTTTAGCAGAATTGCCTTGCAACTTCTGGATGCGTGCCTGCCCTCGCAGCACCAGCGGATCAAAGACGCGAGGAGCACCCCTGGAGGTAGAGGCGATTTCAGCATAGTGGCGATCGGCTGCCCCATAGTTGCCTTGACGAATTTCGAGCTGTGCCAGATTCAGCAGTGCTAAATAATAACTGGGTTGAATTCGTAATGCTTCGCGGTAGAGAGCTTTAGCTTGTTCGAGGTTGCCATGCTCGTAATAAAAAGCGACCGAGTAACGTGCGAGTCCGGGCTGAACTGGTCAGTTCTCCAGCTTCTTCGCTATCGATCGCATCTTGAAAATTTTGCAACGCCTCAGCATCTTTGCCCTGAGCAACTTTAACTAGTGCCCGCAAGGTCAGCGAACTAATGCTGGGGAGGCGATCGACTAGCTGATCAGCCGCCCGACTGGCAGCCTCTAACTTGCCCGTGGCCAGATTAGAAGTGACCTGAATCCCGATCGCATCTTTGTGGTCAGGCTCTTGAGCCGCTAGCTTCAAGGCTCCGGCAAAGTCATGCCGGGCTTCTGCAACTCTCGCCAAGATCATCAGCGCTTCCGAATTGTTGAACGACAGATTGACCAGCGATTGCTGGGCAGCTTGTTCAGAGAGCAAATACCAGTTCCCTTCGCCTGTGACCTTTGCCATTTGTAAATAAGCAATTGCCAGGGAGGATTGGCTCAAGGCACTGGTTGGATCTCGGCGCAGGCGTTCCTGAAACAGTCCGATCTCTTGCTCAATCCGGCTGATGGGATTTCCCATCTGCTCTGCGGATTCAAAATATTGATAGCGGTAGGTTTCAGCTTCTTTGTTCCAGATCTGGCTGATCAGAGCATCTAGGCTTAAGGGCAGATTAATCTGCGTTGCAACTAGCACAATAGACGCAATCGGCAATCCTAGAAGCAAGGCGAGCCAGAAAGGGCTAAAGCGGCGATGGGGAGTAAGACTCTGTTTCATAAATCCAGTTCATAAATCCAGGCAAATGG
>JAAUOQ010000506.1 GCA_012034795.1 Leptolyngbyaceae cyanobacterium CRU_2_3 | reverse complement strand
GAGGCAGTGCCTTCGGAGTGCGATCGTGTCCTGGCTTGGACAGGGTATACCTATGTGATTGTTGCGGTGCAGCAGGGGAAAGCGATTAATGGGTTGGCTTGGACCCTAGACGAAAATCACCAATTTCAACCTGAAGATCTGTTAAATTCCAGCTAAATTCCAACTGCTAAACTCTAAAATCCGAGGGTCCAAGCTCTAAATCGTCAGCACACCTGCTCTAATAGAAGTACAAGCCACAAAATCCCCTCAAACTTAGCCCTTCATGTCTTGTCAAATTTGCCATGCTAAATCCCAATCTGGATGAAATCCAGTTAAACAAAGAAGAATACGAACGTTATTCGCGTCATCTGATCCTGCCGGAGGTCGGGTTAGAGGGACAGAAGCGCCTCAAGGCAGCTAGCGTGTTGTGTATTGGCACAGGTGGGCTGGGTTCCCCCTTGCTGCTATACCTGGCAGCCGCCGGAATTGGCCGGATCGGCATCGTCGATTTTGATGTGGTCGATCATTCCAATCTTCAGCGTCAAGTCATTCACGGTACATCCTGGGTTGGTAAACCTAAAATTGAGTCTGCCAAAAACCGGATTTTGGAGATCAACCCTTACTGTCAGGTGGATCTGTACGAAACCCGCCTCAGTGCTGAAAATGCCCTAGAGATTGCTGCCCCCTACGACATTGTGGTCGATGGCACCGATAATTTCCCGACTCGCTATCTCGTCAACGATGCCTGCGTTTTGCTGAATAAGCCCAACGTTTACGGCTCCATCTTCCGGTTTGAGGGACAGGCGACTGTTTTCAACTATGAGGGTGGGCCAAACTACCGCGATCTTTACCCCGAACCCCCACCGCCAGGGTTGGTTCCTTCCTGTGCTGAAGGGGGGGTGTTAGGGGTTTTGTGCGGGATTGTCGGTTCTATTCAGGCTACAGAAACCATCAAAATCATTTTGGGGCAGGGCAATACGTTAAGCGGTCGGCTGCTGCTCTATAATGCGCTGAATATGAGCTTCCGTGAACTGAAACTGCGACCCAATCCGGTTCGCCCTGTGATTGAAAAACTGATCGACTACGAAGAGTTTTGTGGTATTCCTCAAGCCCAAGCAGCAGAAGCACAACAGCAGGCAGCCATGCAAGAAATTACCGTGACTGAACTGAAGCAACTGATCGATAGCGGCGCGCAAGACTTCGTGCTGCTGGATGTTCGCAATCCTAATGAGTACGACATAGCTCGCATCCCTGGCTCAGTGCTGGTGCCTCTCCCAGATATTGAAAATGGGGAGGGTGCCACAAAGGTGAAGGAATTGCTGAACGGGCACAAGCTAATTGTGCATTGCAAGATGGGGGGCAGATCGGCAAAAGCGATCGGCATCCTCAAAGCACATGGCATTGAAGGCACCAATGTTGCAGGTGGCATCAATGCCTGGAGCCAGGAAGTGGATTCATCTGTACCCCAGTACTAACCCGTAAGATACAAGTTGGTTCCTGTGGGGACGCGATCGCTCGCGTCCCTATGGTTTTTAGGGGCAAACCAACGCAGTAGAATAGCTCAGAACACCCACTCATCCACTCATCCACTCACACACTCACATACTCAAATCCATCACTTTGAATACCCTTCCTCAAGGCATCAACCTGTACCTGATCGGCATGATGGGATCAGGCAAAACTACGATCGGCAGTATCTTAGCAAAACAACTGAACTACCAATTTTTTGACACTGATGTTGTGATTGAACAACTGGCCAAACAGAGCATCTCCGAAATTTTTGCTACCGCTGGCGAGGCAGCATTTCGAGACTTAGAAACGCAGGTGTTGGCAGAACTTTCGGCTTATCGGAGGCTGGCGATCGCCACAGGGGGTGGCATTATCCTGCGACGCAGCAATTGGAGTCATTTGCAGCAGGGTCTGATTGTCTGGCTGGATGTATCGGTTGAGTTGATCTGCGATCGCCTGGCAGGAGATAGTAGCCGCCCCTTACTGCAAAATACCGATCTTCAGCAAAGGTTGAATGCACTGTTAGAGCAACGCCGTCCGCTCTATACTCAAGCGGATCTTCACCTCTCCATCCAACCAGAAGAAACGCCCGACCAGATTGCTCTGCGGATCTTGACAGCCATTCCTACCGTTTTGAAATCAGATCGGTTGCCGCCCAGTCTGCCACTGTAGCGTAAGTACTTGTAGAAGATAAATGACCCAATTTTAGGAGCGCCGTCCCAAAATTGAGTTTATAAATATTTCTGTTCAGCTAGTTATTAAGAGAAGAACTGCTCATAATCATCATGGCTACCAATCCAGAACCACGTCACCTGATCCCCTTCTAGAATCCCTAGTGCCCGATAACTTCGCGTTACTCTCACCGACCAAATTCCCTCTGCACTATATAATACATTTGAAATGCAACGATGGATGAAACGGGTTTTCTGCCCACAGCCAATATGCTTTTCGGGCATTCTGCTTAATCTGCTCACTCAACTGCCAATATTCAGTCCAAAATGAGGGAAGCGTTGCCGATCTCACAGTTGGTCGTAGTCCATTATGGTGGACTGCCCTTGAGCAATTTCTTGCTTAGCACGGCGGGCGACAGCAACAAGGTTTGCTTGTGTTTTCTGAAATGACTCTTCCCATTGAGATTCATCTTGTAAATCGCTGATGTAATCTCGAACATACTCTGCAACACGATCCTGAATCTCGATAGGTAAAGACTCCATCATTTTAACTACTGTGGCAATCGCGGTGGATGACATAGCACAACTCTTATACAACTCTGCTATTGTTTATAGGCTAACATTAGCATCACGATTTATTGGCTTTATCTAGCCTATATCTTTGCCTAGCTCAGCCAATGGGCTAATTATGGCGAAACAAGCACTTTCATACTCAATTTTTGTACCCTGTATTACAGTATGGATGAGTTATTTGTCCATTGTTCAAAGTTGCCAATCCACCATCTTCTTTACGCTGTATATGATCGATTGAAATTGAATTTACATGAATGAGTCAGTGGCAAATTTTACAGCGAGGGGCATTTTGCAAGGCTTCTTTTATATAGATCCCACTCTTTTTATTTGTATTAAAATCTTTTTCGGACGAATCTGTTAGCTGACTTGTCTTACGAATGCTTAAGTATTTAAAATCATTAGTTGACAAAATTTCATCTAAGATAGTTTCAATTGTTTTTTCGGATAACTTAGAAACAACTTTCTGAAAAAAGT
>JAAUOQ010000505.1 GCA_012034795.1 Leptolyngbyaceae cyanobacterium CRU_2_3 | reverse complement strand
AGATCGCTTTTTTTCAACTTTATTCGACTGGAATCAAGGATTAATTGTTGGATTTCCAGGCATTTTAATGGGGGTTACAATTGTCTTAATTTATCGCCTGTTTCAGAGTGTCTTACGCAGAAATCAACCTTTTTGGCACCTAGCGGATGCACTACTTCCTGCGTTTTTCTTGATGCTGATACCTACCTTGAGCCAGACCAACTGGAATCATGGTCAAGAAATCTTTAGCCGCTATGCTTTTTGGACAACGATGGTGCTCATTGTTTGGCTGGTTGCCAATCTTGAAACTTTTGCGGGCTTGACTCGATTCTCCGTTGTCGCGATCGCGATCGGGCTACAGCTTTTACCCAATCAGATATTTTTTAGACATGCCAGAGAAGGGCACTATCTAAAAATGAAGCCCCAGGCAACCTGGCTTTTGACTCATTTGCCTGGGTGGTATCAACCCGATCCCGAAATTTTTGCTGAGCGAACCCGTGGCTACGAACGCTTTGGCGAAACCATTGCCCCCAATCCCATCGAAGCCCCTTTTATCTTTGTGGATAAAGCTGGAAAAATTCGCAAACTATTGATTCATCGATCGCAAGCCGCCCAAACAGACCCCCGCCTGTGTGGAAGCAATGGCAAACTGACCCACATGGTTGGGGCAATGTCAGTTTCCAGTCTGTTGGCAAAAGTAACCTTCAATGCTCAGGGCTGGGGTTATCTCAACGGCAGTTTTCAGTGTGCCTTGCCGTTGAGTCTCCGCTTCTCACAGGATGGCAATGCCCGAAACTACGCCGTTCAAGGCTGGTCAAAGCCAGATGCCGAGGGCAGTTTGATGAAAACTCGTGGCAGCAGCCTGCTTTTACCCATTACATCCCAAAATCTAAAAGATGCCAGACTGCGTATTCAGTTGCGCGTTGATGCCGCATCTGCCAAAGAATTACCCAAAATGGAGGTCATTGCCAACGATCGATCGGTGAGCCAATGGCAACTAGCAACGCCAGGTCAAATTTCTGAGTACGAGGCGATGATTCCCAAAAAATTGCTCTCGTCCCGATCGCCGCTGACGATCGAGTTTCGCTGGATAACGCCATCCCAATCAGAGCAATCTGCCGAACTTCCAGTGCAGGTCAAGATCATGCAACTTGAAATCACAGAAGTTTCGCCCCTTAAACAGAAAAAATCGGAAATCGCAGATGAACTCTTCTGACTCCTGACTCCTTCAACACTTCTAATTTCTGCTCGCTGGTGGAATCAGAAGCGTTGCCTCCTGACTCCTGACTCCTCAACTCAAGTAATCTTGCCGAACGCGATCGCAAAAATTGCCGCAATCATCAGACCAATCCCCGTCCACTGAACCGGAGTCACTTTCTCTTGCAGAACAAAACTACCCACGATCGTTGTGGCAACCACCGTTAGCCCAATCACCACGGGATACGCCACTGAAAGATTAAATTTTCCAAGCACCAAAATGTAGACCCCAGTGCTTAAGCCATAAACCACAATGCCGCCCAGCAAATAAAGGTTGAGCAATCCCTGCCCAGACCCCATTTTGAGCAGCAACTGGGCACCCGTATTCAATGCAACCGTGAGTAAAATCAGAAAACTAAACAGAATCGATGTGGTCGAAAAAGACATCATTGCGTATTCCACGCGATTTCAATGGTTTGGATTTTCAATGGTTTGGATAACGAGCGGGTTGTCCATTCATATCCCAAAGCTCTTGTTCCGGAGGGTAGGGAATTTGAACCAGACGACCACACAGCTTTTCCCACCACCGAGGCGGATGGGGAAGCGTTGTCACTTGAATGCAGGAACAGCCAACCAGCCACGCTCCCAAGACATCCGTATGGCGGCTGTCGCCAATCACCACGACCTGATGCGGTGCCAACTCCATTTGCATCAAAGCACGGCGAAATGATTTGGGAAAGGGCTTTTTGGCAGGACTTAGAATCGGCACATCCAACCGCTGCCTCCAGGCATCGACTCGATATTGCCGCTTGCCGTTAGAAAGCACAAAAAAGCGAAATCCTTGCTGTTTTGCCTGCTGAATCCAGGCTTCGGCTCCCGGAGAGAGGTAGCGATCGTCTTCAGACACGATCGTATTGTCTAAATCCAAAATTATGCCCTTAATCCCTGCCGCACTGAGTTGACCGAGATCAACACAGGCAAGGGTAATGGTTTGCTTGGGGAGTTGGGACTTTGTGAAATCTGGATTTCTGTATTGGGCAGACTGGCTGCCAGGCAGCAGAAAGCTAATAGAGGACAAAACTCGTTTTGCTAGCATCAAATTGACTCGACAATTTCTCGTTTTTGAGGATGCCTGAAATGGGCTTATGTGATCAGCCCATGCCGCTTGAGTAGCAGAATGGAGACTGTGAGCGCCAGCCAGGCAAGCACCGTCAATAGAATGGGCAGATCGGTTAATAAAATCTCTTCGGGACGCTCAGTTTTTCCACCTTTTTCCTGACCTAGGTCACTCCGGCGGGCGATTTCTTCGGGGTCACTCAGCAGTTGATAGCGAAAAACACCGTACATGACAAAGGGAATGGTCAACATCATCCAGGCTGTGGATGCCCCTTGTAGTTGCGGTCCAGAACTCCAGAGCGAATACGTCATCACTGTTCCGGTGGTAACGGTATTTTCCATCCGACTCAACAACATGGGGGAATAGCGCTTCAAGACAGAGCGGGTCTTTTTGCCCTGAATTTCGGCAAGACGCAACTCGGCTTTGCGTTTCTCAATGCCCAAAAATAGCGCCAGCATGGCGGTACACAACAGAAACCAGGGCGACAGCACAATATTTGTTGCGGCGGCTCCGGCACAAGCCCGGAACACAAAGCCCAAGGCGATCGCCACCACATCCAAAATAACGGTGCGCTTGAGCCTCAAGTTGTAGGCAACTTGGAGCACACTATAGCCAATGATGGCAATCCCCAATGCGGGGGAGCGTAGCCAACCAAACCCGATCGCACTGGCAAGCAAGGCGATCGCCATGGCAGTTGCCACGGGCACGCTGATGAGTCCAGAGGCAATTGGACGCTTGCACTTCACTGGATGAGCGCGGTCAGCTTCAACATCTGCAATATCGTTTAATAGATAAAAGCTACTCGATGCACAGCAGAATAAGACGAATGCCAAAATCCCGCCTAGAAGAGACTGAATCGTGAACTGGAATGCGAACAGAGGGGCTGCAAAAACGATGAGATTCTTCGTCCACTGGCGAGGGCGCAGGGCA
>JAAUOQ010000084.1 GCA_012034795.1 Leptolyngbyaceae cyanobacterium CRU_2_3 | reverse complement strand
GAATCGTCTGAAGAAACTCCAGACACAGACAGTGTCAGGTCAACTGCTTCTGGCTGGTAACCAGTCTGCACAAGTTCTGCGGGACATAGCCAGGTAATCTTGTCTGCATCTGTTAGCTTTTCCAGGAGTGCCTTAATCAAAACAGAGTGTTCGCCCACATATCCCAATTCGTCAGTTCCTAGATCTTCAGGCTGAAGGTTGACCACTGCTGAACACTCGGCATCGGCTAACCGAATTTGATCAAAGGTAGCAATGTGTGGCGAAATTTGCGACCAGACCCCCAGCCCCCGAAAAATCTGTCCCGACATCAGGGTGATTGCATAAGCGCGATGTTGGCTGAGTCCAGCGTCACGGGGTCTAGCTTCGATCAAAGCAATCTTTAATCCCGAATCCTTCAAGGCGCAGGCCAGCGTTAACCCCACAATGCCTGCTCCCGCGATCGCAATATCAAAATCAATAGGACGTTGAAGATGGCAAACTTGGAAGGTTGGGATGAGAACAGCAACGAGTCGAGGGTGAGCCAGTACCATAGCGATGTGATGTTATAAAGATTCGCTAAGTTATGTTTCTTTATTGATATTGTGACGCGATCGCCCAACAGTATCAAGTCTGATTTAGCAGGGTCAAATTTAGCAGGGCAAATTTAGCGGGGCAGATTTAGCAGGGCAGATTTAGGTCTCCCCGTTTTTGGGCAGCAGCTTCAACCCGCCCCCAGAGTATCGGATCTGGTTGGTAGAGTTTTAAGGCAGCGATCGCATCCCGTGCATCCAATTCTCTACCCTGGATGATTAAAGAAATTAAGAAATCAAAACCTGCATCGGAGCGCAACATCGCCAGGGACAGCAATCCTGCCTGCCGCAGTTCTGGATTCACCTGCTTACCCCACCAGATTTTCAGCGTCTCGAAAGCTTCTGGTAAACGAGATTCGCCCAATGCCAACGCCACTAGTTCTTGAGTAGGTGGCAGAGAAGTTTCCAAAAACTGAGCCACAAAGCCAAACGACTTTTGGGGAGACAGTTTTAGCAGTGCCACCAGACACTCTGAAACGACCTGGGGTTCATCGCCTAAGCGTGATCGCAGCCGCAACAAAGGTATCCCTTGCTCATTTTCGCTGTAGGCGATCGCGCGGGCCGCATGCAATCCGGCTGGGCTTCTGAATCGGCCAGCAGATCGGCCAGTTCAGTCATCACATCTGGATAATTCATTCTCACTAACCCCATGGCACAGATGCCCCGCAGTTTAGCAGCCGTATCGACCTGTCCACCCCAAACGGGTTCCATCTGAATGTGTCGAATGCCCTGAAGGAAAAGACTCGCTTCAGGATAACTCATCCGATAAAGGGCATCGGCAATAGCCGACTTAACGTGACAATTAGGATCAGTGATAACAGGTTTGATCAGGCACTCATTAAAAGCAGTGACCAGATCAGGCACTAGCTGAGCCATCTCAAATTTGCCCACTAGCTTAGCAGCTTGAGCAATGGCGATCGCCTGTTTGCTCTGGAGAATTTGACGGAGTTGGGCGATCGCTCCGGCTGAAGTTGGTTCCTGACGCAGTTGGGTAAGCCGTTCTAGTAAAAGGTCTAACTTGCGTCCTTTAGGCATAATTTCTGTTGATTAATCCTTAAACCGCAAGTTCAGCATCAATTTTCAGCAGTTAAATCGATCGCTTTTTACACTGTAATAGCAGAAATTTAGAACAATTGCACTCAAGCCATTTAGACGAAGTTTCCTTTCGCGTCTAAGAACTAAAAGGGTAGGCATTGCCCACCCTTGGTGTTTCAAAGTTTTGTTCAGATCGTGCAGACAAGATCGTGCAGACAAGATCGTACAAACAAGTTAAATGCTAGGAGCGATCGCCCAACAACAGTTGTTGGGCGATCGCACTTTTAATTATTTTTCAGTGCAGCCAGCATTGCCTTATAGATATGAACCTGATCGATCGCATTAGGCACACCTGGAACATCAAATCCATAAGCTTTGTAACCCTGTCCGATATAGCGTTCCAGATTCAAGGGCTTACCCTGGTAGTAAACCGGAACCATCCGATTGGAATGACTTCCCCAACCATATTTTGCTGTAGCCGAAGGTCCCCAACTGTGGCCTGCTTCCGCTACGGTCAGGTCAGTGCCATAGGTCAGTGCCTCAGCCCCTTTTGATCTTAACAATCCCCGAAAATTGGGGTAGAGCGTCAGATAATGATCATGGTCAGCCGTAACAATCAGGACATTTTTCTCCCACCAGCCGTTGCGATTAATCCAGTCGAGAACAACTTGTACTGACCGATCAAAGTCTCGCACCGTACCAATTAGATTATCCATGTTGTTGTCGTGGGCAGCCCAGTCAATATCGCCGCCTTCCACCATCAACCAGAAGCCATCTTTGTCCTTACCCAGCACATTCAAAGCGGCACGGGTCATTTGGGCAAGCGTCGGGTTTTCATTTCGTTCACGGGCAATAAAGCTGGCAGCCGTTTCACCGGCTTGCAGCGGACGATCAACGTCGTTGACGGGCAAGCGCCCAGATACATAGGGAGTCGCATATAAGGAACTACTCCGGGCAAAACTTGCCAGCCCTGTGCTGCTGTAGTCGCCGTTAGCAGTACTCACCGGAATGTTACCCGCTTGACCCCGCGCCCCAAACAAACCTAGCAACCGTCCGCCTCTGTTGGGGTTGACTCGCTCTGAAGCCCGCAGCAGCGCTGCACCCGCACCAGGCTGGCGCTCTAAGAAGCGATATCCATATCGATTACTTGGATTAGAACTAGCTGCTGTTGGCAAGCTTGTGCATCCGTCAGCGCAGTTTTTACCTGTCAACTCTTTATAAGTAGATGCCTTGATGTAGACATAGTTGCAAGTTCCAGGCGCTTTGTAGCCAGTCTTGGTCGGATCGTTGACGGTGTTATCGTGATCCAGAGGATGTCCCCCACCCAACATCACCGTCGGCAAATAACCCTGGTCAGAGCGGATGGCTTCCTGAAGGATGTTATCTATGCTAGGAAAGTCGTTGTCATACTTATTACGACGATTGACCGATGACACAGCAGCACCTGGAGTTGCGTGAGTGATCGGCACTGAGGTGACAACACCTGTTGACTTACCCAGTTTGTCCGCCGTTTGCAGAATCGTTTCAACGGATGCCTTCTCGAAGACATCGACCGCCATTGCATTATTAAAACTCTTGACCCCGGTGTAGAGGGTAGAGGCTGTGTTGGCAGAGTCAGGGTAGCTCAGTGTAATGTACCCTGGCTCAGGAGATTTGCTCGGATCGGCAGGAGTCCAGGGGTTGGGCCCACCTCGTGCCGGATCGTAGCCCACCAAATTTCCCAGACTTGGATCGGTGGCACCCCCCGTACCCGTGACCGCATCAGTACCCGGATTGAACGGCAGAGCCTTAAAGCTAAAACCTGCCCGAACAGGCGCATTACCTGTCACCGCACAGTCGATCCCGGCAGGATTTGCCGTTGACCTACATTGGGCAGAAGAGGCATCCAGGGCCGAATTGCCTGTAGAGAATCTGCCAGCCCTGGCATCAAAAATCGTGGTGCCATAGGTTGTGGCAAACCTATAGCCCGACAATTTTTGCATACTCAAACCCTCTCCTTTGCCTCTGGTATAGGGTGCTGCCCCATTGGCGATCGCCGCAGCACGAGCCATTTCCCACCCCATACCATCGCCAATCATCAGGATGACATTGACGTTCTTGCTATCGCGAGCTGCCATCGCTGCTGGAGTGCCAAACATGCCAAAATCGAGGATGACCGCACAAAATAGGCAAGCCAAAACTGCCGACAGCCAACGCAACTGTCTTCTAAAATCCGAATCATGAATGTATGCCTCTAGAGAAATCTGAGTAATTTATTGATAGAAGTTAAGTTCTTGATGAGAAGGATTTCTCCACAAGGAAATGTCAGCAGATGGATTCTGGTGGGATTGGGTAGCTACCGTTGGAATAGAGGCAGTCTGATGTGACGCAGCTACTGCTAACTGTGGGTTCAGCACTGATCCAGCCGAAAACAGAGCCACTCCCAACAACCCAACTACAAAGTAGACTAGATAACACCAGCCCTGGCTTAAAATCCGATGCATGGACAATACTCCTGAATTGAGGTGAATAAATTTGCGGTTCTTTGGCACTTTTTCTAGCTAAGACAGGTGTACTCAAGACTGGCGCACCCAAGACCCAGTAGGTTAGATCCATGGCAAACCTGCCAGAACTAGTTATAAAAATTGGGTTCGCTATTTGAATCGATAGGGCCGCTAGGAAAGGAAACAAAAGGCGAACTGGAAACGCTGACAGTGCTTCCGGACGAAGGCAATCCTGTAAAACCTAGCAGCACTGAGGCATTGCCCAGATAATGTGCCCACGCCTGAACATGAGGCTGGGTTTGCCACTCACTTCGAGAAACTCTGACCACCAGTAGCGGCGACAAATTCCCATTGCGATCGGCTGCAACCTTGACAGACACCTCTGTAACGTTAGGGTCTTCTGTAAATGTGCGCCCAATCGAGTCCTCAGCGATGCCTTCAGCTTGCTGCACAACGGCTACAAAGCTGGAATTATCAGAAGAATCAATAACATAATCAATTTCTTGGATTTCAGCCCTTGCTATCTCACCAGTAGCCAACCCAAATAAGGCTGATAGCCAAGCTACCCAAATACCTCTCATGATCCAGTGATACCAACGAATTGCCATCAAGCTATTTGTTGGAGCCGTCATAAGTCCATCAAAAACAGGGCAGCACACATATTCAGTCAACCCTACATGTACATTTGCACATCTCTTCAGACATTCACGAACCTACCACCCAAACTTATCAATCCTGTGTGTTCCCCAAAACATACGAGGTTAAGCTTCGATGAAGGAGCGGATGTAGGGAGACAAATCCGCTCGTGGCGTCATTTTCTAAAAGTTGCAGGATCGCCTCATGAATGCCAAATTCCTGGTTGAGATGAAGCTGCAACATTTTGACGAGGTGATCTCGTTCAGTTGGGCTTAAAGATGAGACTCGCAAGTTAGCGCACAATTTGATGTGGCTCGGTGTAATGGCCCAAATGTATAGCGTTTCCACGCATTCCACCGCCTCAAACCCCTCTAAATTAGCCTTCACAGAGTCTGGCGCTAGCGATCGCGGTGAAAACTCTAAAAAGACTTCCAAGCTCTCCTGAATTAAAGGAATTGCGCTCAGACAGGTGAGGCAGGCAATCACTAAACTAGCGGCAGCATCCACCCACATCCAATGCCAAAAGTAAATGATTAAGCTGGCAAAAACAATGCTGACAGAACTGGCCGCATCGGCGATCGCATGTAACAGAGCCGCTCGCAGGTTGAGATCTTGGCGGCGGCTATAGAGCAAGCCAATATTAATGCCATTGATGATGACGCCTACGGCTGCGCCAGTCAGCATCGGCAAGGCCAACACAGACTCGGTTGTCTGTAGCCGTTCTACAGATTCAAAAGTGACAATGGCAGCGATCGCAAACAAGCTCAACCCATTGATCAATGCAGCCAGTACCTCAACCCGTCCGTATCCAAATGTGACCCGACCTGTTGCCGGACGTTGGGCAAAGTAGCTGGCTGCCAATGTCAGTCCAAAAACTGCAATATCAGCTAGGAGATGCGCTGAGTCTGCCAAAAGGGAAAGACTGTGGCTCCAAAGCCCGATCAATACCTGCGTAATAAACAGACCACTCAGCAAGCTCAAGGCAATCCATAAGCGCTGAATTTTCTGTCCATCTGGCTCAGTATCTGTCGGTTTCAAATTTCCCCAATGCAGCAGACCGCATTGGCAGGAATTCAAAATTCTGGAAGCGACTTGATCTGACCGTTCCTTTGCAAGCGCCATTCTCAGATTACAACTCACTGCTATTGATTATTGGCTATGTTAGTGGCTGAATCATGCTTGTTTCATGCACTCCAGCAGCTTAACTCAGCATGAGCCGTACCATCCAGTCTACTCAACCAGCCAGCAATAAGGCTGATGGATGGCGATCGACTGAAAGTAACGTATCAGATCTACAGTGACAACTCAGTAAGAACAGGTTAACTTCAGGTGAAACTGAGAGCGAAAACTGCACTGCTTCATCCCCACAAATTATCCCCACAAATTCAAATCAGTGACTGCTCCCAGACTGCTAGAAGAAACCAGCTTGGCATATTTTGCCAATACACCTTTGTATAGCGGGGTTGCGGGGGTTGCCATTGGGCGCGGCGCTGGGCAAGTTCTGCTTCAGTGACATTCACCTGCAACAGACGAGCATCGGCATCGATCGTAATAGAGTCTCCTTCTTGAACCAGAGCGATCGTTCCACCGACAAACGCCTCTGGAGCCACATGTCCCACTACCATGCCATAGGTACCGCCAGAAAAGCGCCCATCGGTGATTAGCCCTACCGAATCGCCCAATCCTGCCCCAATAATGGCAGAGGTAGGCGCTAACATTTCTCGCATTCCAGGGCCACCCTTGGGCCCTTCATAGCGAATCACCAAAACATCGCCTGGTTGAATCTGCCTTGCCAGGATCGCCTCTAAGCAAGCCTCTTCTGATTCAAAGACACGAGCAGATCCGGTAATCTGGCGATTCTTGATACCAGTCAGCTTGGCCACAGAGCCTTCTTCTGCCAAGTTACCTCGCAAAATACCTAAATGCCCTTGGGGGTAGATGGGATTGCTCCAGGGACGGATCACGTCTTGGTTAGGAGAGGGTTGGTCAGGCACTTCAGCCAACAGTTCTGCAAGCGTCTGTCCCGTAATGGTTAAGGCATCGCCATGCAGTAAGCCCTGTACAAGCAGCATTTTCATCACTTGAGGAATGCCACCTGCTTGATGTAAATCAGTAGCGACATAGCGTCCGGAAGGCTTCAGGTCGCAGAGGACAGGCACACGAGCACGAATGGGTTCAAAATCATCCAGAGTGAGCGGCACACCGGCAGAGTGAGCGATCGCCAGCAAATGCAGCACCGCATTAGTAGAACCACCCACTGCCATAATCACTGAAATTGCATTCTCAAAGGCCTTACGGGTGAGAATATCGTGCGGCAAAATTTGCTTACGAATTGCATCCAGAAGTACTTCGCCTGACTTAGCGGCACTGACAGCTTTTTCCTCATCTTCTGCGGCCATCGTGGAGGAATACATCAAACTCATACCCATCGCTTCAAATGCCGAGGACATGGTGTTGGCCGTAAACATGCCGCCGCAGGAACCTGCACCTGGACAGGCCAGCCGTTCTACTGCGGTTAGCTCCGTTTCGTCAATCTTGCCCGCGCTGTATTGACCTACTGCCTCAAAAGAGCTAACCACCGTTAAATCGCGCCCGTTATAGTGCCCAGGCTTGATTGTGCCGCCATAAACAAAATTGCAGGGATGTTCATCCGGGCGATCGCAATCATTGCCCCTGGCATATTCTTGTCACAGCCACCGATCGCTAACACGCCATCCATGCTCTGCCCCGTACAAGCAGTTTCGATAGAGTCAGCAATCACGTCGCGCGACACCAGCGAGTACTTCATGCCCTCGGTGCCCATGGAAATACCGTCACTGATGGTAATCGTGCCAAACATCTGCGGCATACCGCCTGCGGCTCGAATGCTGGCTTCTGCCCGTTTTGCCAATCCATCAATGCCCATATTGCAGGGGGTAATGGTGCTATAGCCGTTAGCAATGCCCACAATAGGCTTAGTAAAGTCTTCGTCTCGGAAGCCTACAGCTCTCAGCATGGCTCGGTTGGGCGAGCGCTGAACGCCTTGAGTCACGACTTGGCTTTTGCGATTCTCAGACATTGCTCTTTACCTGTCCTAATTTAAGTTCACAGCACATTAATTTTACGACACGTTAAGTTCAAGCAAGCTCACAGCTTTATATGGGCTACTTCTGTAGCTATTTTTCAACGGATGCATGGAGCGATCTGCGATCGCTCCACAAAAGCCTCACTAATAATCCTCTCAGAATCGTATCGCTCAACATATAGCAATCCCAAATCAGTCATGAAAAACACCCAAAAGGGGTTTGGGGGGCTTCGTCCCCAAGGAGAAGGCGTTGTTCCCTCTACCCCCTTCTCACAAATCATTTAGGACTGCTATGGCAGGATAGCTTAGCTTGAAATATCTGACATCTCTAACTTTAAATCTTTGTCCTCATCTGCCAATCTTCAACTCCCTTTAAGATTAGGAAACTCTGAAGGCTAACGGATCAATTTCGGGCAACCTAAATCCATAATGAACTGCTAAACCATAAGCTGTTGAATCCATCAATCCATTGAGTCTATAGCCCATGTATGTTGAGGAGTTACTAAAGCAATATGCAGCAGGAGAAAAGAACTTTCAAGAAGCTGCATTAGTGGGTGTCAATCTCAGCGGTAAAGATTTGAGAGGCATTAATTTTCGCCGCGCTGATTTGAGCCAAGCAATTTTGCGAGGGGCAGATTTAAGTTCGGCAAACTTACGCGAAGCAAAGCTAACAGGTATAGATCTGAGTCAGGCAACTTTAATTGAAGCAAACTTCATCAGCGCAGATTTAACGCGGGCTAATCTCTACGAAGCCGATCTCAGTCGTGCTGGCTTGCGAGGCGCTAGGTTAATTTCAGCTAACCTGAATCGGGCCAATCTGCCCGAAGCCAACTTGGGCGAAGCAAACCTAGCCCAAGCCAACCTTTGTGAAGCCAATCTCAACAATGCCAGCCTACATCGCGCCAAAATGATTGGCGTAGATCTCACAAGAGCTATCCTAGAAACTGTTAATCTTTCTAATGCAGTGATGATTGGGGCACTTCTAGAAGGTGCAAATTTAGTAGGTGCGATCGTTCATGGGGCAAATTTAGAAGAAGTCGATTTGCGCGAGGCAGATTTGAGCCGTGCCCGTATCATTGGAGCCAATCTAGTCAATGCCAATCTGAGCCGAATTAACGGACGAGGCGTCAATCTGAGTTGGACCTCTCTGCGAGGAGCAAATCTCCGCCGCGCCAACTTGTATCGGGCCAATCTAAGCTGGGCTAATTTGACCGAATCCGATCTCAGCGAAGCAGTTTTGATCAATGCCAATATCAACCAAACTAACTTACACAAAGCCAAATTAATCGGAACCATCATGCCGAGCGGTACAACACATGATTAGCCGCCAGAGAGTTTATTTGCCAAAACTCCCTCTCGGAAAGACATTTTTTGCAGAAATGGGTCGCCTGGGATTCGAACCCAGGACTAATCGGTTAAAAGCCGAGTGCTCTACCACTGAGCTAGCGACCCAGAGCTATTTGCCTGGGGTAAGCTGTGCAAGTGTAAGCTATGCAAGCCGAATACTAGCTTAACATATCCTGGCAACGGATGAGAAGAGATTTCCATCAAGGATTTGATGGAAATCTTTGACCTGACTCATTCTTCAATTTCGATAATTTCGATAATTTCGATGATTGTTGTTGTGATGCACAAGTGCTCCAGCCCATTGCAACTTTTCGCGAAGCGTTTTGTAATGAGAATAATTTTCTCGCAAAAGAATAAACTCAGCCGCTCGGTCTGCTGTTCGGATATCAACTCGTTGACCCGGCCAGATCGCGGTGGCTAAAACGCCATCCATCCAAAGCTTTGTGTTCAAGTCGCGATCGGCAAGCGGCCAAATGCTGACAACCAAACCAGGGGGTAACACAATTGGCCGGCTGGATAAGCTCAGCGGACAAATGGGAGTGACGATCATCGCATCCATGCCAGGATGCAGAATCGGTCCTCTAGCAGCTAATGTGTAGCCAGTAGAACCGGTCGGCGTGGCCACCAACAAGCCATCCCCCTGGTATTGATCGACGATTTCTCCGTCAATTTCCATCTCTAAAAAGAGGTAATCATGCGATCGGCAGAGGCAGGCTTAATACACATTTCATTCAAAGCTAGATAGCGATCGCTCAGCGGCTGCTGATTCTCGCGATTGCCATCAAAGGTGGTTGCCTGCAACATCATGCGACGTTGGATGGCAAAGCGGTCTTCGGCTAACCGTTCCCACACTTGATGAGAGTCTTTCAACACCTCTGCGGGTTCCGTTAGAAAACCCAGATGTCCTCCCACGTTTACCGCCAAGATCGGAATACCATCGGGTGCTAAATGCCGGGCAGCACCCAAAGCTGTCCCGTCGCCTCCCAACACCAGAGCAAAATCGATCGGCCCACGCGCCGAGGCTAAAAAAACTGGATAGGGATTATCTTTTGCCCCACTCGGCCCAGTTAGAACCTGACAGTCAAGGCTCTCTAACTCTTTGGCATATTGCGCGGCACAACGTCGGCTGAGCGCATCGCCAGCTTTATGAATAATGATGACTTGCTTAAGCTGCACAGTAAGAAAGGGATGAAGGACGAAATTAACGAGAATCTAAGCTGATTTATGCTGATTTATAAAGATCTACAAATTTATCAAGACTCGCAAGGATAACTCCGCAGGCTCCAGTCTGGGACAATATAAACTTAGCCTGACTTAAAGCCAATCCGAAAACCTCGATCACCTTGGATGCACCCCCACAGCTAGAACAGTTCATGTCCACCCTGCAAAGTGGAGCTTTGGATCAGCTCTTAGCAGAGATTTAGCAAACTTGATGCTGCTTTCATAGGTTTTAGAGAGCCGCATCCTCCAGGGTAAAGGCGATACTCCCGAAAATTATTGAGTTTCAGTCAACTATTTCCCCTCTAATTCAAAGAAACGATGAAGGGTACAGGACAAATGTCATGATTTGCCCTGTACCCTTCCTTCATGCCCATCCCAGTAGCAGATAAACAGCTATACAGCAATACTGAAAACTAACTATTTTGAATGAGTATATGCGTTTACCACTTCAGCAAGTTGAATTGCTCCATATCCACTGTGTCCCGGTTACGGTAAATCGTCAGGACGATCGCCAAGCCAACCGCAGCTTCAGCCGCAGCAATTGAGATCACAAATACAGCAAACACTTGTCCCCTGATGCTTTGTGGGTCTAGGTAGTTAGAAAAAGCCATCAAGTTAAGGTTGACCGAGTTCAATAATAGCTCGATCGACATTAAGACCCGAATGGCATTCCGGCTCGTGACCAGGCCATAAATACCCACACAAAATAGAGCCGCAGCGAGAATCAAAAAGTATTGGAGTTGCATAATACTTGAGTTTTAAAGACTTATTTCTTACTGCCCGATATCAACTCGCGAGGGCGCTCAGGCAAAGTGAGCGGAGAGGGTTGTTGGCGATCGCGTTCAGCCAATTCATCTGGCAAGAAATCACGACGGGCCAGAACAATTGCCCCGATCAGTGCCATCAATAACAGTACAGAGACTAACTCAAAGGGCAATAGAAAATCTGTGAAAAAGTGCTTACCAATCGCAACACTTGCTCCATCTCCAATCGGCATCACATCAGAAATTGCCCAAGGCGTTGCCATGACCATGGTGCTCAGCAAGGCGAACCATCTTCTGCTGGGAATGCTTGACCTGAGCGCTGGCCGTCCGATTCCTCATTCCAAGTCTGGAATCGCTGTACCTCTCGCAGGCCATCACGCAGGGCATCGGGCCGCATACCGGCCGCGTGGCCGAATTCGGCCCCGGAACCGGTGTGTTCACCCGCGCGCTGCTGGGCCGCGGCCACGGCGACCGGGTAAAAATCGTTGTGGCCGAACTCGCCCCGCTGGTCGATGCGCATCAGGGCGTTATTTACCAAATGGCCGTCGAAGAGCGCGAGCCGGCCTTGCGACTGCTCGCGGCTTACGCCGACGACACTGACAACAAGCATCCTGTCCGCCTTCGTCTCGGCGAGGGGCTTGTCGGACAGTGCGCGGCTGACAAGCGGCGCATTCTTGTCAACAATTTCGCCGACAATGTCATTCCGATCCGCTCGGCCTTGTTCGCCGCGCAGCCGCGCAACATCATCGTCCTTCCGGTCCTCTTCGAGACGCAGGTCAAGGCGGTTATCGAACTCGCCGCCGTCGGCAGCTTCCGCGGTGTCCAAGAGGTTACGAAGATCGTGAAGGCGGTCGTGCAAGACAGCGTCCACCCGTACTATGAGCTGAAGCGGTTGCTCGTCAAGCGCGAGCTGCTGGCGAGCCTCAAGAAGCTGACCGAGCGCTACTATTACCGCGGCGACATCGGCAGCAACTGGAAGGTCTTCCTGGACGCTTTCCAGGAGTTCTATCACCCGCCCATCCTCCACGGCCATCAGAACCCGGTCATGTCGAACCGCGATTACCAGGAGCAGGGCTTCTACACGATGCACTTCCAGATCGACGGTCCGCATCGCGTTGGTTCGACGGGCGGGG
>JAAUOQ010000083.1 GCA_012034795.1 Leptolyngbyaceae cyanobacterium CRU_2_3 | reverse complement strand
AGGTTATCGAAAAGCTCTATCCGGATTGAGATCAGTTACCCAGAGGCTTTGATTCAGAAGCTTTGATCAGGGGGCTTGATCTAAAAAGGGTAGACAAAGCGTCTACCCTCAAAACGGCAGAGTTAGACTCTAAGTTTTAGCAGCTTAGTAACGGCGAGAAGAACCACCTTTGTTGCTCCAACCACCGCCACCGCCACCGCCGCCGCCGCCGAACGAGCCTCGGTCTTCGCGGGGTTTTGCCTTATTGACCTTCAGGTCACGACCCATCCATTCTGCGCCGTCGAGGGCTTCGATAGCAGCAGCTTCTTCTGCTTCTGCGCCCATTTCAACGAAGGCGAAGCCGCGCAAACGGCCCGTCTCACGGTCGGTAGGCAGTTGAACCCGCTTAACCGTTCCGTATTCTGCAAAAATTTGAGTGATATCCTCTTGAGTTGCCTCAAGGATAGATTGCCGACATAAATAGACATTTGAAGAAGATCTCCAGAACCAGAGAGTGTAGAGAGTTAGATTCGGAGAAACACGCACAAGACGAAGTTAACCAGCCGAAAATAATCCTATTAGAGACACTAGCACAGGAGTGACCGTAATAGGTGAAAGTTTTTTATGGTTGGCTTCTAAAATAGATCCCAAAACCCTCGCCCCTAGAGGCTTATCCATTTGAGCAAGGTTGAAAAAAGTAAGGTTTTGTGAACTAACTATCACATAATCTCACAAAAATGCCTGTGCGATCGCACAGGCACAACCATAGCATAGTCAGTTTTAGAGGTCGATTAGCTCAAACAAGTCATCTATCGCTCAACTTTACTCTACTGAGCGTCTTCAATCAGCTTGACTTTTCGAGCGAGGCCCACAAATTTCAGTGCCCTAATCATCATCCAGGTCGCATCAATCTCCCACCATTTCAGTCCATGCCGAGCAGAGTACTGATAGCTGTGGTGATTGTTGTGCCAGCCTTCGCCATAGGCAAGCAATGCAACCCACCAACAGTTGGTGGAACGATCATCAGTATCAAACGTGCGGTAGCCAAACTTATGCGTGGCACTGTTTACCAGCCAGGTTGTATGGTACACCAGCACCAGTCTCACGAAAACGCCCCAAAACAGAAATGACCAGCCGCCAATCAGATAGAGTACAACTGCAAACACCACTTGGATGGGGAAAAAATATTGATCGAGGAATTGATAGAAGCGATCGCTGGAAATATCCTTCGTAAAGCGAGGGACTTCTTTCTCAGCGGCAACGTCGTACATCATCCATCCCATGTGGCTCCACCAAAATCCTTTAGTAGAATCGTGGTGATCGACCTCTTGATCCGAGAAGAGGTGGTGGTGGCGGTGCAAACCAACCCACCAGATAGGACCTCCCTGCATCGACAAGGTGCCGCAAAACACCAGAAAATACTCCAGCCACTGAGGGGTTTGGAAACTGCGGTGGGTAAGTAGCCGATGCCAGCCTAGAGTCACCCCCACGCCACCCGTCAGCCAGTGCAGGAATACAGCAAGCGCCACCCCCTGCCAGCTAAAGAAAACAGGCAAAAAGGCAAAAAGTGCAGCAAAGTGAACAGCTATCATGAATACGATGACAGCCCAGTCGCGCGGGAGTTTGGTTGAAGTTGCAATAGTCATGAAGTCATCTCAATATGAACGGTGTAGCCAGATCTGCGCGACAATAGATTCCGCAAGTCTTCGGGCACGACCTGAAATCAGATACAACCCGATAAGCCGCATACGACCGCGTAAAAGCCCGGTCGATATCCCCATAAGGAGGGGGTGGGATCAATGAGCAGCAATGAGCAGCTTCAGCAAGCAGAACAGGAACTGTTTCAGATCTTTTCTGGTATTGACGCCCAGGTCAAGAGCAATATTCGGCGAATTTTAAAAGCATTTCATCAGCATCAAGTAGGAGTTCAGCATTTTGCCAGTGTGAGTGGCTATGGGCACGATGATCTAGGTCGGCAAGTGCTAGATCGGGTGTTTGCAGAAGTGATGGGTGCGGCAGCCGCTCTTGTGCGGATTCAGTTTGTCTCAGGGACTCATGCGATCGCCTCGGCACTCTACGGCATCCTACGTCCAGGGGATGAAATGCTCGCCGTTGCTGGAGCACCCTATGACACTTTAGAAGAAGTAATTGGGCTACGAGGAGAGAACCAAGGTTCCCTGAAAGACTTTAACATCAGCTATCGCCAGTTAGATCTAACAGAAGCCGGTAGTATCAACTGGCACAAACTAGCTGAGGCTGTGCGCCCCGAAACTAAGCTAGTTCATATTCAGAGATCCTGTGGTTACTCCTGGCGACCCAGCCTTTCGATGCAAGACATTGAGAAGATTGTCTACTTGGTGAAGCAGCAAAATCCTCAAACGATTTGCTTTGTGGATAACTGCTATGGCGAATTTGTAGAAGATCGGGAACCCACAGCGGTCGGAGTTGATCTGATGGCCGGATCGCTGATCAAGAATCCAGGTGGGACGATTGTGACAGCAGGTGGCTATATTGCTGGACGTGCTGACCTCGTAGAAATGGCAGCCTGTCGCCTCACGGCTCCTGGCATTGGCAGCGAAGGCGGCGCGACGCTTGATCAAAACCGCTTGCTGTTTCAAGGACTCTTTCTAGCACCGCAAATGGTAGGAGAAGCCATCAAAGGCAATCATCTGACAGCGCAAGTCTTTCAACAGTTGGGTTATCCAGTCAATCCTCTCCCCAAAGCGCCCAGGCATGACACCATTCAGGCAATTAAATTGGGTTCTCCAGAGAAAATCCTTGCCTTTTGTAAAGCGATTCAACAACATTCTCCAATCGGTTCTTATCTCAGCCCAGTTCCAGCGGAAATGCCAGGATATGCCAGCCAACTGGTGATGGCAGGTGGCACCTTCATCGACGGCAGCACCTCCGAATTTTCGGCAGATGGCCCTTTGCGAGCACCCTATATTGTATTTTGTCAGGGAGGAACCCACTGGACGCATGTGTCCATCGCCCTAGAAGCAGCAATTGAAGCGATCGGCGCAGCCTAAATTCAGTAGATCGCAAAGCTCCAAATAATCCATTCAAAATTCTGGTTTTCCGCCCGCGCAGCGAGCGGGAAAACCAGAATTTTCGGACGCGCGACGCGCGCCCCAACACCCCATTTGCGACCTACTGAGATTAGAAGAGATTAGAAGAGTTTGGGGGTAGGGGCACAGACGCCAAGCCCCTTGCCGATCAATAAATCTCCCCTCCTACGGGAAAATGGTAGAACCATTAAAATCTCTATCTGAGCGATCGAAGCTGAGCCGTCCGTATCCCAGAAACTGTCCAAAGCTATTTTCACCTTCCGGATAAGCCGTTACCCCAAATAGATAGATGCCATCTAAATCAGGATTGCGAACTGGTCGTAAACCAATCGTCACAGTCTGACCCGGCGCTACAGGCTGATCAAACCTCACGGTTACAGTTTGAGTATCGCTATCGAACAAAGTTTCGCCAACTGTTAAAGCTGCATCCCGATTGCGCGGTGTGCCGATAAAGGCTCGCGTTCTATCTGTTTTGTAGCGTACCAGTCGAGCAAAGGTAGAACTATCCTGTTGTGCAATCATAATACGCTGTAAGGGTTCACCCGCATCATCTGGCACAGTCAACGTAAAGTAATACGTAGCACCTGATGAAGAAGTACGCCGTTCCGTAGTCACCGCATCCACAAGAGTTGGCGGATGATTGAAATACACTTGACCCCGCAACTCCACCGCCTGACTGCCCAGGCTCAGCGGCGCAGCCAGTCCCCCTAATGCCAAGATTGCTGAAACCCCAAGCCCAAATCGAGAGATGAATCGCATGGCTTAAGCCCCATCTTGATCGACTTCTTCATGGTAGCAACCGCAAGATTGAAGCGTTTAGCTGAAATATCTCATATTCCGTGAAAGTCAGACAGAGTATAGCTTTCACGGAATGTTTCTAGGGACTCAATCCTTTAATAACTAATTTGCAATGTCACGGATGCCTGCACTTCCTGCTCTCCGCCCACCACGGGAGTTGGGGCAGCAGCATCTGCTGAAAGTCTTGCCATTGCAGCTTCACGGAACAATGGAACCGGGGGGGTAGCCCCATTCACCTGCACACTGACAATTTCCTTACGTTGCAATCCCAGCGCGCTTAAAGCGGCCTCCGCTTGAGCTTGAGCATCTTCAGTCGCTTCGCGGATGGCTTGCTTCTGGGCAGTGGCAATTGCTACATCATCTGCCACAAAGCTGATGCCATCAATGCGCGTTGCACCGGCTCTGACTGCGTCATCCACCAGGGTGCCAGCCTGCTCGGTTGGGATGCGAAAACTCACCGAATTGGTTGCGGTGTAGCCGATCAACCGCTGCTTGCCATCCGTATAGTCGTAGGTGGGACTGAGGTAAATGCCAGTTGTCTGGAGCTTGCTGACGTTGCGCGATCGCAAAAGCGCCACCACAGCAGACGATCGCTGTGCTGCCTCTTGCTGCACCTCTTCTGCCGTTCTGCCTTGCACTTCTACCCCAAGCTGCACTTGAGACAGCGTGGTGGGAATCGATTCGGTGCCCATCCCAGTAACAGTCAATGTTCTCAACATGCGCTCAGCCTCCGCAAACGCTGGATTTGCTGCGGCTAAACTGACCATGCCAATCATCAGCGGCAATAGATAGCGCAGGCTTTTTGTAGACCATTTAGAACAAACGGGCAGTGCTGATTTCATTGAAACTATTTTCCTCACATCTGAACAAATAGACTAGAAATAGACTATAAAGATGTTTCTAATCTGACATTTCAAAGAGTAAAAACTGATTCAGTTGCAATTTTCGCAACCTGTTTTTGAGCTGCAATTTCAACTCCCATCACCTTATTTTCCCATGACCCGCACCCGTAAACAATTTGGACAGCATTGGCTCCGCAGCGAAACGGCGCTAGCGCAGATTGTCGGGGCAGCCATGCTCCAAAAAAGCGATCGCCTCCTAGAAATTGGCCCAGGCACAGGCATTCTCACCCGACAACTCTTACCACGAGCACAATCAGTAGTCGCCGTAGAGATCGATCGCGATTTGTGCAAACTCTTAGTGCAAAAAATGGGGAAAAACCGAGAATTTTTTGCTGCTAGAAGGGGATTTTCTAGCCATTGACTTGCCGCCTTTGTTGGCTGCTTTTCCCAATTTTCAGCGTCCCAACAAGGTGGTTGCCAATATTCCCTACAATATCACCGGACCAATCCTAGAAAAGCTGCTGGGAACGATCGCCCAACCCAACCCTGAACCTGTTAGCAGCATTGTCTTGCTTTTGCAGAAAGAAGTGGCAGAACGACTCTGTGCCAAACCAGGTTCCAGAGCCTTTGGCGCGCTCACCGTTCGGGTTCAGTACCTCGCTGAGTGCCAATGGATTGCCACTGTCCCGGCTCAAGCCTTTCAGCCGCCGCCAAAAGTTGATTCTGCCATCGTACGTTTAATTCCTCGTGCTACTGCACCCGCAGCGCTAGAGCCTCGTCAGCTTGATACATTGGTTAAGCTAGGTTTTGCCACCAAGCGCAAGATGCTACGAAATAATTTGCAAAGCGTGGTCGATCGCGATCGTCTGAATTGTTTACTAAGAAGCGCTTCACCTCAACCCTCAGTCCCGTGCTGAAGATCTGGGCATCGCCGACTGGGTCGCGTTGAGTAATAAGCTAAAGGATGAGCCAGTGTCTGAAGTTGAGGCAAACGGCTGAATCTTCTTGCTGATAGCGTAGACCTTACATTCCCTATCCTTTGCCAATGCACGCCTACTCTCTGATTGCCCCTGCCAAAATCAACCTCTACCTGGAAATCATTGGCGATCGCCCGGATGGTTATCATGAACTTGCCATGATTTTACAAAGCGTCACCCTCGCCGATCGCGTCGATCTGCGGGCGAATGGCACCGATTACATACGGGTTCAGTGTGATGATCCACAAGTGCCAACCGATGAGGGCAACTTGGCTTATCGAGCAGCAGCACTGATGGCACAACAATTCCCAGAGGTGTACAGAAAGTTGGGAGGAGTGGATATTACCCTGGAGAAGCAGATTCCGATGGGTGCAGGTTTGGCAGGCGGCTCATCAGATGCAGCGGCTGTCCTGGTAGGAATCGATCTCATGTGGGATTTGGGACTGACTCAGTCTGAGATTCAAGCCCTAGCAGGACAACTGGGGTCAGATATTCCTTTTTGTGTGGCAGGGGGAACAGCGATCGCCACCGGAAGAGGGGATCAACTCGCGCCATTGCCGAGTTTCGATCATCTCTATGTCGTCCTAGCAAAATATCGCAGCATTGCTGTTTCTACGCCCTGGGCCTACAAAACCTATAGACAGCAGTTTAGCGGTTCCTATATTTCAGATTACGAAGGACAATCTAGACAGCAGCAACGAGTTCATTCGGGAGCAATTGTGAAGGCAATTGGGCAACAAGACGGTAAACGCATCGGTCAACTATTGCACAATGACCTGGAGAAAGTGGTTCTGCCTGCCTATCCCCAGGTTGCCAACCTCCGACAAACGCTTGAACAGATGAAAACCCTGGGTGTTATGATGTCGGGTTCGGGTTCAACCGTCTTTGCCCTCGTTGAAACTCAGGCTCAAGCCGAACAAGTGCATCAACAGCTTCGAGCCTTGCTTCCAGACCCTGACCTCAATATTTGGATCACCCAATTTGCGAGTAGTGGGATTCGTCTGGATTATTAAATCTATCAAAGCAGGGCGATCGCACTAGAACACATTAAGCACTTACTCTACATTGACCGCTTTAACGTCTACTGGGTTAGCCTCCACGGTTGAGGATGGAGCAGAATTGACTGCCTCAGCAGATTTTCTATCCTTGTTCAATTTAATGCGCTCAAGTAAGATCTGGGAAACTTCCGATATTACCAATGTCATAATCAAAGCATCATCAAGTTGCCCAATGAATGGGATAAAGTCAGGGGCAATGTCAAACGGGCTAATTAAGTAAACCACAGAGCCACCGATAATCCACCAACGATACTTAGGATTGCGAATAGCTTGGCGGAACCAGTCGTAGAATTTCATGAAGATATCCTCTTGAGTTATAGCTTTCATTGTCGCAAGTGAACTCCACTTATTAAATATCACTCCAGGTAGGATCTCCGATCCAAGGTAGAGTAAGAACCGATGATTTCACCTCAATCGGTAGAGATGTCTCTCCAAAGATAGAGTTTTATCCGATGGCTAGTTCCCTTCATTTGAATAAAAAATATGATCTGCCATAAGATTGATGGATTTAATTAACCCTAACGCCAGACTGTTCCGTATGCACAAATAAGTTGCATTTACGAAAGGAGAACAGCATGGTAGTTACATTGGATGACGCTAAAAGAACTTCGATAGCTACGAAGTTAGCCAGTATAAAAGCAGTCCAAGAGCTGCTGATTCAAAACGAGCAAAAGCTTGCCTCTGAAGTATCCGATGAAAAGATCAAGGAACGCCTTCATGATTTTTGGCAGATGATCGTAAAAATCTAGAAATTTTGAAAACCGTCATCGTTCAGTATGGAATTCAAACTGAACCAGCCAATACTGTCACTGAGATGATTAAGAACATTTCAGAGTTAATGGACGGCTCAAAACTCTCTACCTACGAGAAGTTTTCTCAGCACGAACTACTCAAGCATCAGCAGACAATGTCTGGACTGCTCGTTCACAAAGCGGCTCAGAAAGTGGGAGCCGATGTTGAAGTTGCGATCGCTCCTCTCAACACCATTAACTTTGAAAATCGGGCACATCAAGAGCAGCTAAAAGGGATTTTAGAAATTCTGGGTGTACGCGAACTGACCGGGCAGGAAGCTGATCAAGGACTGTGGACGCGGGTTCAAGATGCAGTCGCAGCCCTGTCTGGCGTTGCAGGTAGTGTAGTTACCCAAAACTCGGACAAATCAGATGTAAATATCCAAGATCTGATTCGAGCAGACCATGCAAAAGTGAGCGTCCTATTTAAAGAAATTGAGAATAGCGATGATCCACAGAAGATTCAAGAGTACTTTGGTCAGATCTATAAGGATCTAAACGTCCACGCTAAAGCAGAGGAAGAAGTCGTCTATCCCGCTGTTCGTCCTTTCTATGGAGAAAACGACACCGAAGAGCTTTACAGCGAGCAAGCTGAAATGAAGCAAGTTCTAGATCAGATCAAATCGATGAATCCTGCGACTCCTGCCTTTAAGGACGCTATCAAACAACTGAAAGAATCAGTCCTAGACCATGTGCGTCAAGAGGAAAGCACAATGTTTGCGGCGATTGGCAAAAACCTCTCTGCACAGCAATCTGAGCGAATTGCCAGTGAATTTAAGGCAGCAAAAAGTCGGCTTCAGCAGGAGCTAGCAACTTCAAAGAACTAGTTTACGTAGAGAATGGGGCTAGCTTCTTGAAGGCAGACTAGATCAGAGACCTAGTCTAAATCGGTAATAGATCCAAGCTCATAAAAAAGCATCAGAGCATTCTAAGAATGCCTCTGGTGCCTTTTACGTTTGGAGAAGCAAATAGAGTCAATCTACTCTAGGTCTTCAACCTCTGATTAAAGTGCTTTGATTTGATGAGAGATCTAGGAAAAAATCTGGGAAAACTTATATTCAGGAAAGACGATGAAGCAGCCAGACTATCATTATTAACGCTTGCTGATAGGTCTTCCTATGTAGTTTCTTTGATAGCCGATTGAATACCATGCCTACCACAAACAACAAGATCAATTTTCCTCTGTGGAAGTTCTTAACCCAGCCCATCTTTAGTAGCAAAACCCCAGCTATTTTAAATCCCAAGCAGTTTTGGTATTTTCATCAAATTGAATATCTAGAGCGCTGTTGGCTAAATATCTCTCGCTCTGAAGGCAATTTTCATAACTGAAAAATTTAGTTTTTAATGATTACCAACTTTGAACCAAGGCTCAGGTTAGGCAACCTGATGTAATCTATGTCAATAGGGTTATCTAACGTGAAGTTTGGTATGGATTATCCTACCAGGAAAGATCGCATTTTATAGAGATAGTTTATCTAACCTCTCTACGAAATGGAAGAGTTATACTGACTTGCCAAGATAGCTTGATAAGCCGACAAATCATCATATATTGAAGCTCAGTAGATCGCAAATGGGGTTATTTGGAGCTTTGCGATCTACTGGAGCTATGTAATGAATCACCTTCAATCACATTCATCGTCACTACCCGCGCGCATTGAGCCTAGTAGAGTTTGGACAATGACGCATCGTTTTGATCCCGTATTAGGAGGGACTGTGACCGTGATTTTGATACCTTGTTCGCTCAATAAATCAGCAATTTTTAGGTTGCCATTTGCATCGAATTCAACTTTATCATCTCTGAGAGCGGCTGTACCGTTTCTGACTCTCAACGCAACATCCCCCGCCTCCAATTGACCATCCCCAACAGATTGAATCACTTCCAGTGATTTAATAGTTGGTAGAGCGGCCGCAGTATCGAAAGTGACTGGCTGAGACTCCTTGCCCCGGATAGCCTGGGCTTGCGCTTGCCGCAGTGCCTGGAAAATTTGATCTCTGGCCGCATTGGCCCGCCGACTGTTCATAAAGGCTAGCCAACCTGGGGCAGCGATTGCTGCCAGAACGGCAACAATTACGATGACGACGATAAGCTCTACCAAGGTATACCCAGCTTTAGAGCGCCTCGGAAGTGATTTGTGCATATTTATAGCTCCATAGAGCAATTGATGATCATAAATGCCAGAGTCTCCTAGCAGAACTTGGATAACTCTGGATCAAAACTTCTTAGTTACTCGAAGGTAGTTTTGAGCGTACTCCTCTACTCAGAACTCTAGTTTCTAAAGATGGAAGAAAGACATCACCAATCACTCCAGGTCTACCATTGGCATTGCCTCGCACATAGAGAATGACATCCTGATTCAGACCTGTATCTACCTCAGTGGTGACGCCATTGACGGTAGTTGTTCTTCGGCTAACACAAGCAAAGAAACCTCGCACCCCAGCAAACCCTGGAGTGCTATTAAGTAGGGTTCCTGGGGGAGACAGCGAGTAGCTGTCTACTACATTAGGATCTGTTATACCAGGAACAGGGCAAGAAGGAGCTTGGCGAACCCCACCAACCCCACCGTCTACAAAATCGACCAGAACGGCTGGAGTAACCGAGCGAGTAGTCCCTGGACGCCCAACCTGACGACCGCTAGCCAAGGCAGCACTTTGAAGATTAGTAGTGGGTGAACCAGCAGTTGCTTTTCCAAATGGCCAGATCGCAAAGTTGTCGAAAGAGCCAGGGTTAACATAGCCCTGGTTCAGCATTCCCTCGCTATTAAACTCAGTGAGAGCATAGCGAGTAATCCGGGCATTGTTTGACCAAATGCCACTATTTGCCTTGCTCAGAGAATAGACCACCAATGCATAGGAACTTCCTGCCAGACAAGAAATTCCGGCTGGAGGGTTAGCGGTAAAGCACCTGGCTCTGTCACTGCCTGCGGGTACATCGTTGGGAAAGGGTTCTTGCTTCCAAAAAGCAATAATCGGGATACTATTAGTACCAACTGAATCTGGAAGATAAGTGCTTAGAGGCTGACAGCCCGTAGGTAGACCTGCACATTGCAAGCTCTCGCCTGTGTAGACGTAAACGGCTTCTCGAAGTTCAGTGCTGATATAGTCCATCGCCATCTGCATTTCTCGCTGAGTTTCCGACCGAGAAGCCTCGCGTTGGTCGGTTCCCAGCAATTCGACAACGATGTACATCAGTCCTGCAATGATGCCACCTGCAATTCCTACGACTATCAGCAGTTCTAAAAGAGTGAAGCCTCTATTATTAGATGGCTGCTTAGGTAGGAGCGATCGCTTGAGGCGAGATTTGAGTTGATTCAGAAAATCGTGCTTAGCCATAGCATCCAGCCCATCTGGGTAGAAAATTCAGGGGGTGCGGAGGATTTAGGGTCGAGCCGGACATCCACGCGGCAATGTAACGCCAGGATAGTCACAAAGGCTAGAACTTTGATCGCTCCAGGAGAAAGAAGAATAGATAACGGACAGGGGTTGGGTTCGCTGGTCTCCCTCGCCGTTGGTTAGCTTCAGGGAAGCTGGCTCACGGGACAAATTGCTCCAGGCATTTCCTGGTTGGCTGCCGTCTGCCATAATTGCGTAAACGCGAATACCTAAATCAAACCTGGATGGCTTAACCTGAGTAGGGGTACTGACATTTCGGGTAACTTGGTCGGCTGAGGTCGTTCCCACGGTTCGGAATACCTGCATGAAGAAATCTGCTTGACAGTCTCCGTCTACATCTACTTTGAGCGCCTTATTGGCATCGATCGGTTGGTCATTATATTTTGCAATACTGGGACTCACCGCAGCACAGTCGCCGCTGGGAGTTTTGAGCAGGTTTGTATTGAAGAAGCCTGTTGGAGGAGAGTAGTTTTGTACATCTCCAGTGATGGTTTTGGGCAAACTAGCGACCGTGTGCTTACTTCGAGATACCATCACCCGAATTCGATCGACCTCACCTTGGGCAATTTGGAGAGCCTGTTCTGCTCGCCGATTTGGGCGCGCGTGGCAACTGCAATAAAAATGGGTGGGGTAATGAGCGACACGGTTAAGCCAATCACGAGGATTGCCACCAGACACTCAATTAGCGTGACTCCAGGTGGATCAGGCTGTTGAGTCTGAGGGAGAGTCGAGCGATCGCCACTCTGAGTCTGAGCGATCGCTTGACTCATACTATGCAGCCATCGCTGAAGTCGAGAAGTTGAACCTAACATCGTTGAAATTCTCCCGATTAACAGCTTTGGGTAGAGCAGCGCTTCAGCTTAGCAATATAGGGATCATCCGAAGCTGGCTCTCTATAAAACTCACTGCGAATGGCTTCAGCAAACTTGAACCGTTGAGCAACGGGGCCTGCTTTGGTATATTGCAGTCCTACGTCATATCCCCAGATCCGATCCGGTGGGTCGTAATAAGGGATCGCTTCTATAGCAGGATCTCCATCCGGGATAGTTGAAACTTCAAAGCGATCTTGATCGAAAGGAGCGGTGGCATAGGTACTGAAGTTAAGCTGTAGAAATGCCCCCGACATATATAACTTCTGGGGTTTCCAGTCTTCTATAAAGCGTGGAAAGTTGTGTAATCCACCATAGGATTGCCCCACTCGAGAAGGCACAATTCCACTCACCATAATCATGTTCATCTGAGTACCATCCACTGCCTGATTCATGCTTCGGCTGCCGTTAATGGCATCATATGCTCCCAAGTATTCGCCGTTCTCAATGGTCATAGGATTGCCACGGGGATGAACGATGA
>JAAUOQ010000082.1 GCA_012034795.1 Leptolyngbyaceae cyanobacterium CRU_2_3 | reverse complement strand
CACCATTATCTTGGAAGCGCTTAAGCAGGAAGATAAAAACCGAGGACAGCTTTTTGACTTAACTGGCAAAACTACCCTGTTCTCGGTCAGGCTTTGCGGAGTCTTCAGTCTAGGGAGTTGATCGAAATCTATTTCGCCCCTGGTGAAACCGTCCCAGTGCTGACTTACCGCCTGCGCTCTGGGAGTTAGTCCACTGTATATAGTCTTTAACAAAGAAAAATAGACTTTTACAGAACATTGAGCCTAATGTTCTTCCAAGAGGTTTAGTCGTCATGACTCCAACGGCAATACGCATTGTTTCTCAGTTGAGGCAAGAATTCTATTCGCGCTTTGCGACTGCGATGCAGATACCAGTCAATATTACGAGTGAGAATTCATACACAAGTAACCTTTCTAAGGCTTCTTGGCTAGATAGCACGCAACAACTCAACTACGTGTGTATTTATGCTCACACCGCCCCAGACGCCCTCGTTGCTGAGCGTCCCTTAATTCTGCGGTTGGCAGTTAACCGAGGCGCTGATTTAGCCGTTTCCACCAGGCAAGGAAAAAGCAGTCACGGGCTAAACCGTAATCTGCACTTTGAGTTGACCCTACTACCCGAAGAGGTCTTGGACTTTCTTCCCTGGATTGTTAGCTTGGTAAAGTCTCATGACACAGGTTCAAGCTCATTTGGTTTAGAACCGCCTTACCCGCTTGACTTTAAGACGTCCCATGCGCTGTCTTTTCAAAACGCATGGACTCAAAAGGCAAGCAGTACTCTTGCTAAGCAATTACTTCCTTCACAAGAATATGTACCATGTTTGAACACTTCACAGGGAAAGCTCTTAGGGTAATTAAGCTGGCACATGAAGAAGCGCGTTACCTGGGTCACAATTTTGTAGGGACAGAGCAAATTCTTTTGGGGTTGATTGCCGAAGAAACAGGGATTGCAGCTAAAGTTCTGCTGTCTCTGGGGATTACGCTAATTGATGTCAGGCTTGAGGTTGAAACAGTCATTGGTCGAGGTTCTAGCCTAGTTAGCACTGAAATTCCATTTACTCCCCGGTGTCGGCGGGTTTTAGATCTAGCTCGTGAAGAAGCTCGGCAACTAGGACATCAGCAGGTTGACACTGAGCATCTGCTCTTAGGACTGATTCAAGACAGCGAAGGATTAGCAGCAAGAATCCTTAAAATTTGGGCGTTGATCGCAGCAAGATCCGAGATGCCGTTATTCAAATGATCTCTGAAGCGAAGCCCATTCTGGCGGGCAGTAACCCAGGCCGCAAAAAGACGCCTGTTTTAGACGAATGCGGCACTAATCTAACCCAGTTGGCTTCCCAGGGCAAACTTGATCCGGTGGTAGGTCGGCATCAAGAAGTGGAGCGCGTTATTCAGATTTTGGGTCGGCGTACCAAGAACAATCCCATTTTGATCGGCGAACCTGGTGTCGGTAAAACTGCACTGGCAGAAGGGTTAGCTCAGCGGATTGTCAATCATGATGTTCCAGAAACGTTACAAGGCAAGCGGGTACTAACCCTAAATATTGGCTCGCTGATCGCGGGTACAAAATACAGAGGAGAGTTTGAAGAACGTCTCAAGCGCATCATGAATGAAATTCGCACCTGTGGCGATGTGATTCTGGTGATTGACGAAGTGCATACGTTGGTTGGGGCTGGATCAGCCGAAGGTGGATTGGATGCTGCAAATATCTTGAAGCCTGCTTTGGCTAGAGGTGAATTGCAATGCATTGGGGCCACCACGCTAGACGAATATCGTCAGCATATTGAGCGAGATGCTGCTTTGGAACGGCGGTTTCAACCGGTCATGGTAGGCGAACCCAGTGTTGAAGAAACGATTTTAATTCTGCGGGGGTTGCGAAGCCGTTATGAGCAACACCACAAGCTAACGATTTCCGATTTGGCGCTAGAAGCGGCGGCTCAACTGGCCGATCGCTATATTTCAGATCGGTTCTTGCCCGATAAGGCGATCGATTTGATCGATGAAGCAGGTTCTCGTGTGCGGATCAACCATGCCAAGCGGTTTTCTGCCACCAAAGAACTCCATAAAGAACTGCGGCAAGTTCTAGAAAATAAAGAAGATGCGGTGCGATCGCAGGAGTTTGGCCGGGCCAGTAAATTGCATGAGCGCGAGCTTGAACTCCAGACAAAAATTCAGGCTATTCCTCAAGATCCCCCTGTGGATCAACCTACCTCAATCTTCTCGCCAGTCGTCGATGAAAAAGACATTGCCCATATTGTGGCAGCGTGGACGGGGGTGCCGGTCAGCAAACTCACAGAAACTGAATCTGAAAATCTGATGGGGCTGGAAGACACCCTGCATCTTCGGCTGATTGGTCAGGCAGAAGCCGTGAGAGCGATCGCTAGGGCTTTGCGACGGGCACGGGTCGGGCTAAAGAATCCACACCGACCGATCGCCAGTTTCATTTTTTCGGGCCCGACGGGGGTCGGTAAAACAGAACTCGTTAAAGCTCTGGCTGATAGCTTTTTTGGGTCTGAAACAGCAATGATTCGGCTGGACATGTCGGAATATATGGAACGCCACACCGTTTCCAAACTAATTGGTGCTCCTCCAGGTTATGCAGGCTACAGCGAAGGGGGACAACTGACAGAGGCAGTACGGCGTCAGCCTTATGCAGTGATTCTTTTTGACGAAATTGAAAAAGCCCACCCCGATGTGTTCAACCTGCTGCTACAAATTTTGGAAGACGGTCGCTTGACTGACGCCAAGGGGCGCACAGTCAATTTCAACAATACCCTGCTGGTTATGACTTCCAATGTGGGATCGAAGGTGATCCAGAAAGGCGGCGGTGGGTTGGGCTTTGAGTTTTCCGATCAAATCGACTCTAACTACGCACGCATTGTTACCCTGGTCAACGAAGAACTAAAGCAGTACTTCCGTCCAGAGTTCCTGAACCGCCTAGATGAAATCATTGTCTTTCGGCAACTCACCAAGGACGAAATTAAGCAAGTTGCTGATATTCTGCTGCGCGAATTTTTCATCCGTTTGGCTGAGCAAGGCATTACCTTGACGGTTACTGATCGCTTCAAAGACCGGCTGACCGAAGAAGGCTATAGTCCTGAATTTGGAGCACGTCCGCTACGTCGGGCCATCACCCGGTTACTGGAAGACTGTCTGGCTGAGGAAATTCTTTCAGGCCGGGTCAAGAACGGCGATACGATCGCCATTGATGTGGATGACCAGCAGCAAATTCAGGTGTTACACAGCGATCGTCCCTTGCTCAATTCTGCGGAATAAGCTTTATTGAGGACTCCTCGGTGGAGTTTTAAAGTGTGAATGGGTGGATGCACTCAATCGATAGAGGAACAGGGGTTGTCACCCTTCCCTTATCGACCGTTCGCCCCTGATTTTTTTCGAGACAGCCTCTATGGACATGGCTCCTCATCAAATCATTAGTTTTTTTGATTAAAAACCTATTCAAATATAAATTAAACTAAATTGATCTAGAAATTACAACAGCAGATTCAAGCATCCTTTGCAGAGGAGCTTTTCCCCATCTGTATATTTCGCATGTGCATAGGCTATCAACATAGGCTATCAACAGTGGACAATTCAAGCGAACATGAAAGAAGGCTCTCATCAAGCAGGCTCTTCATCTCGTCATCGTCCTCGTCATTATTCCTTAGCCCTTTTCTTGAAACACTTCCTCTACAGTTATGGCAGAAACTGGTATGGCAGAAACTAGACCCCGTGATGTTCAGGTGGCTGAGATTGGTGCAAATACAACCGTTTTGCGATCGCGCACCTGGGATCAACTCCGGTTTGAAATTGAGTATGCCCGCCAAAAAGGGACAACAGCAAATTCTTACCTGATTCAAGCCGACAAAACTGCGCTGATTGATCCACCAGGAGAGTCTTTTACCGAAATTTTTTTAGAAGAACTCTATCAGCATGTTTATCTTCAGCGGATCAACTATGTGATTTTGGGGCACATCAACTCCAATCGTTTAGCCACGCTGAAGGCACTACTTAATGTAGAGGTCGCTCCCCAAATTACCTTTGTCTGTGCCAGAGCCGCTGAGGTAGCACTCCGCTCGGCCTTTCCGGAGTGGGACTTGCGTATCATTGTGGCAAATAGTGAGGAAACGATCGATTTGGGACAGGGGCATGTGTTGCAGTTCATTCCTATCCCCACCCCGCGCTTCCCAGATGGACTTTGCACCTACGATCCGTCCACTCGTATTCTTTACACTGATAAATTGTTTGGGGCTCATGTTTGTGATGAGCCGATTTTTGATGAAAAGTGGAAGCTATTAGATGAAGATCGGCACTATTATTTTGATTGTCTTCATGCGAGCCAGTTTCGTCAGGTAGAGGCAGCTTTAGAAAAGCTAGCACCCTTCTCGGCAACTGCCAAAATTTACGCGCCCAATCATGGCCCAATGGTGCGCTACAGCGTTAGCCGCTTTACGTTTGACTACCGTTATTGGTGCGAGCGCCAGCAAGTACAGGACTTAAACGTGGCAGTATTGTACGCTTCGGCCTATGGCAACACCGCAACGTTGGGACATGCGATCGCTCAAGGCTTAGTCCAAGCTGGAGCAGCCGTACAAACCATCAATTGCGAATTAGCCAATCCTGCCGAAATCAATACAATTCTGCAAGAATGCGACGGCTTCATTTTTGGTACACCCACACTGGCAGGGCACGCGCCAACGCAAATTCAAACGGCTTTGGGCATTGCCTTATCCAGTGCTGCCAGAACTAAGTTGGCAGGGGTGTTTGGTTCCTACGGCTGGAGTGGAGAAGGAATCGATTTAGTCTATAACAAGCTGCAAGACGCAGGTTATCGGTTCGGTTTTGATCCGATTCGCATTAAGTTCAAGCCCACCGACGAAACCTTGCGAGCCTGTGAATTGGCGGGGGCAGAATTTGTCCAAACTTTGAGAAAAACCAAGAAAATCCGCACACCCCGACAACCCGGCGTGGAAGTGCAAGCCGATCGCACGGAACAAGCAGTAGGACGAATTACTGGGTCGCTCTGTGTAATTACCACCAATCAAGGCAAACATCAGGGTATGTTAACCTCTTGGGTCTCTCAAGCCACCTTTAACCCGCCAGGGCTGACGATCGCTATACCCGCAAGCCAAGCCGAAGCCAATTTACCAACAATCGGTAGCCAGTTTGTTCTCAATATTCTCAAGGAAGGTAGAAACGTAAGACGGTATTTCCTCAAGACTGCGGCAACAGATGAAGATCGATTGGCAGCGATCGCCACACATCCTGCCAACAATGGCTGTCTGATCCTGGATGAAGCTTTAGGATTTCTGGAATGTACCGTGCAAAGCCGGATGGAATGCGGCGACCATTGGCTGATTTATGCAACGGCAGACAACGGCAAGGTGCTGGAAGGTGTAGGCGTGACAGCAGTCCAGCATCGCAAGTCGGGCATGCAGTATTGAAGCCAGAACACAAAATTGCCTCTACGACGGGCGGACAATGGGGCAGGCAGGTGGCAATTCTGCCGAGCCAAAGATCGGCGTGGGATCAAGTCCCGCAATTTGCTTAAACTGCTCTGGGGTGATAGTGCTGATAATCGGCTGGTTTTCCCAGAGTTTGAGTTTGTCGTGAGTTTGGGCTAAAAATTCTATTCCTCTAACAAACGGAATCGTGAGCCAGTGATCGATGAGAGTTTCGATGAGCGCTAGCTCAATCAAAGGGCGAGGATAAACTTGTAATAGCTCATCCAGATAGAGATCAAATCGATTCGCCTCATCACCACCCAAACGATAGCTACTGACGATATGTTTCACCCGTTGTCGGCTTAATTGTTCCCAAATTTCCATCGAACCCTCAGACCAACACTGCTATATGTGGAGTTGTATGCCTAATTCTTGACCTTTCCTCATCCTACCGAAATTTGCAAATTTCCTATGAGAAAATCTTGATCTTTTAGATTAAATCTAATCTTTCAAACGCAATTGATCGCGTCAAGCTTAAGAAAAAATAACCTAGAAACAGGATAGATTTTAATTGATAGCCTGGAGATCTAAAGTTACAAAATGTTCAAATGTCAGAAAGCCCTTTAAGAAAGCATATGACAGGCGAAGACTTGCACCAACTCTTGCTAACTAAATGGGGACGCTCTTTCGACGTGCAAATTCGTAAAGGGCACGGTAAGGTATTTCTACAAATTATGTGGAAATATTTGGAGCAAGCCTCTTTCCCAATGACCGAGGCGGAATATATGGCTCATCTGGAGACGATCGCCAGCTATATTGACGCTTGGGGGGGTCATGCTCAGGTGCAACATTTTATTAGCAGCACCAAAGAGCGCCCTCGCTTAGGTAAAGCAGTGAATATCCCAATCGATTTGGGAGAGCGATCATCGGAGTGGTTGCTGGAAGAGTGAAAGGCTATTGCCCACCCAGGCTACTTACCAATCAGCACTACCATGCCAATACCGCCGAAGTATAGCCCTAATACTGCTCCTCCCAGGAGGCTCTGAGTCACGGGATCGGTAGAAGGGGTGAGCACTGCTCCTAAAACGGCTGCACCCAAGATGACGTAGCGCCACCCGTTTAGCATTTGTTTGGAATTGACAATGCCCAGTAAGCCCAGCAGCATTTGAATTACGGGGATTTGGAAGGCAAGCCCAGTGCTAAACAGCAGCAACAAGACGAACTCGAAATAGCGCTCGATCGACCAAAGCTGTTCGACAACGCCTTCGCCATAGTTCACAAAAAAGTTGAGTGCTGCCGGAATCAGCGCAATATAAGCAAAGGCTAGCCCAGCCACGAACAACAGACTAGAGCCAAACACAATGGGGGCCAGTAACCGACGTTCGCGGCGAGTTAAACCAGGCACTACAAACTGAACAATCTGATACAGGATGAAGGGGCTGGATACCAGAATGCCGCTATAGCCTGCCACTTTGATCGAGACAAAGAAGTATTCGCCAGGCGCAAGTTGCAGGAATTTTGCACCATGAGCCGGAACTTCCAACAGCGCGACAATGGGATTGACAAAGATGAAGCAAATGACTACTCCCACAGCAACTGCAATCAGGGCATAGAAAATCCGCATTCGTAGCTCTTCTAGATGATCGAAAAGCGACATTTCTACCTCATCGGGGAGGTCATCTAGAAATTCATCGGCTCGGTCATCCAGAAGCTCATCAGTTTCTGGAGCGATCGCCTCTCCGGTCTGAGTTTCTGAAGCATCAGCAGGTGTTGGGGCAGTAGTTTCTAGATCAGTTTCCAGAGCATCTAGATCAGTAGGAGCGTCAGTAGGAGCAGTCATAGACTCATCGGTAAAACAGTCGGACAGACAGATGAAATTTTGGATCGGGATTGCAGTCCATACTAGCCTAGCGTTTTCAGGACGGTAAACCTCACTTATCGCGATCGTTCTATACGTTACGTTCTACTCGTAACGCTTGAATCAAATCTTCAAGCTCATTCTGGTCGGCTCTGTAAACTTTGCCACAAAACTCACAGATAGCTTCGGCTTCCCCTTCTTGGGTAAGAATATCGCGCAATTCTGCTTCCCCTAACAGCTTGAGTGCGCCTAAGACACGATCAAAGGAGCAAGCACAGTGATATCGCAGCAATTGAGTTTCCGAGAAAATCTCTAAGCCCATATCCCCCACTAGATCTTCAAAGATTTGTGGCAGCGATTTTCCTGCCTGCAATAAGGGTGTAAATCCAGTTAGGGTTGACAGTCGTGACTCCAGAGTTTCAATCAGAGCCTCCTCCCGCGCAGCTTTGGGCAATACCTGTACGAGCAAGCCACCCGCTGCCGTAACGCCGTTGGCCCCTACAAATACCCCAACCATCAGTGCAGAGGGCGTTTGCTCTGAACTCACCAAATAGTGAGTGATATCATCCCCAATTTCACCAGAAATCAGTTCAACAGTACTGGAGTAAGGGTAGCCGTAACCGACATCTCGCACGACATAGAGAAAGCCTTCACTGCCCACTGCTCCACCTACGTCTAGCTTGCCCTGGTCGTTGGGCGGTAGCTCAACGGTAGGATTGCCAACATAGCCCCGCACCGTGCCATCTAGCCCAGCGTCTACCAGAATGCCTTGTAAAGGGCCATTGCCTCGCACCCGCAGGTTCACCCTGGAGTCAGCCCGCTTCATACTGGATGCCAGCAGCAAGCCAGATGCCATGGTTCGACCCAATGCTGCTGTGGCAACGTAGGAAAGGCGGTGGCGCTGTCTAGACTCTTCGGTCAGACGAGTTGTGATGACCCCAACGACGCCGGATGCCTCCCCCGGCTGCCGTTGCCCGAACTAGTTGATCTACCATGAAATTCCTATACAGTTCTTAACATTTCTTCTTCCTATTCTAAAGGGAAGTCGGAAGTTGGAATTATCATCGAAACCGATGTTAAGGCTGCAAAAGACTTAAAATATTCGGGCAGTTTGAATTTTTAAGGTTAGATTCCTGTAAAGGATTAGAGGCTACCAAAGGGCATCATGGGTTCGGAATTGTTTTTGAAAGATATAAGTTGGGGCATCGAAATTTTAGCGGTCAAGATCTCAGACATCTCAAGCTCAGTGGAGAAAAGCTAACTGGGATTGATCTTAGCCAAGCTGACTTGCGCGATATGGATCTGCGTGGTGCAGATCTAAGCAGTGCCATTCTTGTCTATGCCAATTTAAACAACACTAATTTGGCAGACGCAAATTTAAACGGTGCTATTCTGTTTGGCTGTCGTTTGCAATTCGCCAATTTAAGCGGTGCTAGCCTCGTCCTCGCAGATTTGAGTCAGTCTGACTGCTATTGCACTAACTTCAGCTACGCCAACTTTATGCGGGCTATTTTAGTGAACGCTAAGCAGCTAGACACAGCCAACTTCGAGGGAGCTATCTTCAGTCATACCACCTTGCCCGATGGCACAGTCCAAGAATACCTGATTGGGGCAGAGCGATCGCAACTCGATTTTGACCCCACCTCATGAAGCCCCTGATTCAGCTTCAATCAAGGGCTAGCTGAGAGAACACAAATTGAGACGATCTATTGCCTAAACTTTAATTAAATTAGGTTTTACGCTTGAAATCTTAATTAGTTAAATCTATACTCCAACAATAGCTTTTATTATTAAGGCAATGAGTCTTGCAATGAGTCTTATTAAGATAATGAGCCTCGACGAGATCGACTTTAAAGTCCTCCAGCATCTGATGGCTGAGGGACGGCTCACCTGGTCAGAGCTAGCCCACCGCCTGGAACTTTCAACTCCAGCAGCAGGCGATCGCGTCCGTCGGTTACAAGAACGCCAGATCATTAGAGGTTTTGCAGCATTGGTTGATCCAGTGGCAATCGGCTGCCATATCACTGCCTTTGTTGCCATCTCTCTAGAACATCCTCGTTACCGTGCCGATTTTCTCCAGAACATTCACGATCTGACTGAAATTCAGGAATGCCACCATGTCACAGGAGACGATGACTACCTGCTCAAAGTCCGCTGTCAGACCACACAAGCCCTGGAACATCTGATCAGCGAAGAACTTAAACGCATTCCTGGTGTGCTCAAAACTCGCACCACAATTGCCCTATCTACTGTTAAAGAAACTCCTATATTGCCGATTGAGAAGCTAGGCGATTTCCAGAAATGAAATTACCCTATAGTGCGGGCAAGATGCCAGAGGTTCCCCACATACAGGTAAATTCTTACGCAAAAATCTCTTTAAATGGGCAACAGTAAGCCATAGCATCATATTTCTTCCCTCATCTCTTTCTTTAAGATCTGTCTTTTCTATGGATCTCTCCTTTTACCTGCGTGGACTGATCATTGGTTTCTCGATCGCCCTTCCGGTTGGACCAATCGGCATTTTAAGCATTCGCCGTACCTTAAACTCAGGTTGGCTAGCAGGCTTACTCACTGGATTAGGAGCCGCTACAGCAGATGCCCTATATGGCTGTGTTGCCGGATTTGGTTTGACGTTTATCTCAGATTTTCTAATTGGACAGGCGTTTTGGCTGCGTCCAATGGGAGGCGCATTTCTCTGCTATTTGGGCGTGAAAACCTTTATCAGCCAGCCTACTGAGGCGGTTGTATCTAGACTGGACCGGCAAGCGGATCAGCCGAGGTTATTGATGAATGATTTATCGACTTATCTAGCGATGTATCTCTCTGCTATCTTCCTAACATTAGCCAATCCTGCGACGATTCTTTCATTTGCAGCGGTGTTTGTGGGATTGGGATTGGCGACCGTGGCAGGCAACTATCTCACAGCAGCAACTTTGGTGGTAGGTGTGTTCAGTGGCTCAGCCCTATGGTGGCTGCTGCTCAGCAGTGGAACTAGCCTGTTACGAAGCAAGTTGAATCCGCGTCGTTTGAGCGGATTAAATAGAATTTCTGGTTTAATTCTGCTGACCTTTGGCATAATTGCCCTCATGCCAATCTAACAAGTTGGGTTGAGCAAGGGATCAGTTCTGGTGGTGAGAGAGGCAAGGATGCGGGAGACGGTTCATGCTGAAAAGCAGATGAAATCTGCAATCGAGCTAAACAACTACAAGTTTTTACGTGTGTTCCTCAAACGCTTGTTCTTTCAGTGCTTGTTCTTGAAACCTGGATCGAGCGGACCCTCGATCAGAAAATGGTATCCATACCTGGCGATCGCCCTCACTTTGCTTATTCTCTTCATCCCCCTGGTTTGGGGACTGCCAGCCCAGGCATTCTCGCTTGCTTCACAATTTGCCCCGCAATTTTCTTCACCATATCTCGCCCAGGCTGACCCAACCCGGACTCTCCTGCAACAGCGCCAGCAAATTGACCAAGAGCGATCGCACCTGAATCAACAACAGGATCGCTTGTATAACCAGGAGCAATCTGCCCAAAGTCAGTTGAATAGCTTGCAAAGAACTATCAAGGCCACAAACAAGCAAATTGCCCAAAACGAAAAGCAGATTGCTGCCTCTAATCAACGCCTGAAAACGCTGGAAGCAGCGCTGGTAAAAGCTGAGAAAACCTACATGGGTAAGCAAACGGCAACGGTGGCACGGCTACGGTTTCTACAACAGCAGCAGAGCAGTCAAGGCTGGGCCGTGCTACTCCAGAGCGAGAATCTCAATGAGTTTCTCGATCGCCGTCAGCAGTTGCAATCAGTTTATGGGCGCGATCGAAAAATCCTGGCTAGCCTCAAAGCTGAAGCAGATAGTCTTGAGCGTCGCCGCCGAACCGTCGAAACTCAAAAAAACACGATTGCCATCCTAACCCAAGAATTGCTGGCGCAAAAAGCCGAGTATCAAAGCGAGGCCAAGTATCAGGGTGGCTTAATTAACCGGCTGCGACAAGACCGCAAGGCCTTAGAAGCGGCTGAAGATCAGTTGAGTAGAGATTCTGCTAATCTAGCGGCGTTGATTCAACGACGCATTGGTGGACAATCGGCAAACAAATATATTCTGCGCGGTACGGGCAGAATGGGTTATCCCAGTGATGGCGAAATGACAAGTGGCTTTGGTTACCGGATGCATCCGATTCTGGGATATACCCGATTTCACTCTGGCGTAGATTTTGGCGTAGATTATGGCAGCCCCATCCATGCTGCCAATTCAGGTGTTGTCATCTTTGCGGGATGGTATGGCGGCTATGGTCAAGCCATCATTATCGACCACGGCAAAAGCGTCACGACGTTGTATGGGCATACCAGCCAACTCTATGTCCAAGAGGGAGACTCCATTCAGCAAGGACAAATCATTGGAGCCGTAGGCTCTAGCGGACTTTCTACAGGGCCACATTTGCACTTTGAAGTTCGGGTCAGCGGTGAACCTGTAGATCCCTTAAATTATTTCTAGCCTCTCTAAACAATAAATTCAATGCGGCAGCAGCACCCTCATCAGTGCCTCAAGTTCCCAGATGCGCGGATCAGGGCTGACCCGAACGATATTGAGGGGCAACCTGAAGATCTCGGCTGGATAACCAAAACTCATGATGTTTAGCTAAAATTAGGCTGGCTGACTTTCACAAACCTTAACGTTACGTTAAAGGCTAGTCAGGAGAAATCTAACCTCCTCCCCATTGCTGAAGTCGTTAAGAATTTCTTGCAAAGGCAAGGACTCATATGAAATAATTAGAGATTGTGTTTTATCCTTGCTTACCTCAGTAAAATCCTATGGCTAAAGGTGTCCGCATTATCATTACTCTGGAGTGTACCGAGTGCCGTACCAATCCAGACAAGCGATCGCCCGGTGTTTCCCGCTACACCACCACTAAAAATCGCCGTAATACCACTAACCGCATTGAACTGAAAAAGTTCTGCCCCCCATTGCAATAAGCACACTGATCACAAAGAGA
>JAAUOQ010000504.1 GCA_012034795.1 Leptolyngbyaceae cyanobacterium CRU_2_3 | reverse complement strand
TGATTTTTCTCAATCCACCCCACAAGTTTCAGCTTTAATAATTACAAAGCTGTCATGACTTAGTGTTACTGACCATCGCCTATTCCAACTCTCGCCGTCCCTCCAATGCTCGCGCCAGTGTTATTTCGTCGGCATACTCCAAGTCTCCGCCCATGGGCAAACCAAAGGCAATGCGCGTTACCTTAGTGAAGGGTTTCAGGAGTTGACCTACATAAAGCGTAGTAGTTTCGCCCTCAACACTAGGACTGATAGCAATAATGACTTCTTTAATGTTTTGCTTGCTGACTCGTCGCACGAGAGGAGCAATGTGAAGCTGGTCGGGACCAATGCCGTCCATAGGCGAAAACAGACCCCCCAAGACGTGGTACTTACCTTGATACTCGCGGGTGCGTTCTAGCGCAATTACATCTCTAGAATCAGATACTACGCAGATAGTATTAGGATCACGATTAGGAGCACGACAAATATCGCAGACCGGCTCAGCAGATAGGTGAAAACAGACAGAACAGAGTCCTACCTGTTGCTTGGCTTCTAGCAGGGCCTGGGCTAGTGCCTGGACATCGCCTTCAGGACGTTTGAGAATGTAAAGCGCTAGCCGCTGGGCTGTTTTTGGGCCAACAACCGGGTAATTTTTGAAGTTGCTCAATTAATCGAGCTAGGGGACGTGTGTAAACCGTCGGACTGCCTCCGAGTTTTAGTCAGACCTCTATGATAGCGCTTGGGGTTAGGTATTGGAGTGCGCGGATCAGCGATCGCTCACTTTGCATCCATCCAGTTTTGTCCAGCACGAGCTTCTACTAGCAACGGCACACTCAACTTAACTGCGGATTCCATCGCTGACTTAATTTGCGGTTGCAGGGCTGACCAGTCATCAGGATGGACTTCAAACACCAGTTCATCATGCACTTGCAGTAGCAAATTCGCCCGATGCGATTTCAGCACCTCATGCAGTTTCACCATGGCAATTTTAATGATATCGGCGCTCGATCCTTGGATCGGGGCATTAGCAGCGGCGCGGAGCAACTGAGCATCATACTGATCGCGGGTTTTGATCTTAGTCAGGTCAATGCTGTTGGGATCTTTTCCTCGCAGCGCTTTGAGAGCTTCGCTACCAAAGTTAAAGTAGCGACGGCGGCCTTTGATCGTGGTGACATAGCCTTGGGCGATCGCCTCTCTCTGCATCTGTTGTAAGTAGGCAAATACTTTAGGGTAGCGTTCGTTAAATCGTTCAATAAATACTTTGGCGTCCGCAGTTTTAAAGCCCGATTCACGGGCAAATCGCTGGGCACCCATGCCGTAAATCACACCAAAGTTAATTACCTTAGCGAGGCGACGTTCTTCGGAGGTAATATCAGTTTTCTCAAATAGCAATCGTGCGGTTAAGGTGTGGACATCCTCATTGTTGCGGTAGGTTTCCAGCAGCACCGGTTCCTGGCTGAGGTGAGCTAAGATCCGCAATTCGATTTGAGAATAGTCGGCGGCCACCATCAGCCAGCCTGGCTCTGGAATAAAGGCCGCCCGGATCTGACGGCTAAAGGCTGTACGGATAGGAATATTTTGCAGGTTGGGGTTAGAGGAAGACAGGCGACCTGTGGCTGTGATCGCTTGGTTAAAGTCTGTATGCACCCGATGGCTATCTGGGCGGGCTAGCAAAGGCAGTGCATCTACGTAGGTAGACTTGAGTTTGGAGAGGGTGCGATACTCCACGATCGCATCTACCACTGGGTGTTCTCCTTGCAGTTTTTCCAGAGTGGCGGCATCGGTTGAGTAGCCGGTTTTCATCTTGCGAGACTTTTTGCGATCAAGTCCCAAGGTTTCAAACAGCAGTTCTGCTAGCTGCTTGGGTGATCCCAGGTTAAAAGTCTGTCCGGCGGCCGTGTAAGCCTGCTGAGCAATGGTTTCCAGATCTTTCTCCAATCGTTTAGAGAACGCTTGAAGATAGGCAATATCGATGCGAATGCCCTGATATTCCATTTCAGCCAGTACTGGCTCTACGGGCTGCTCTACTTCTAACAACAAGCGATCTAGATCTGGGAATTGCTGGAGTTGCGATCGCAGTTGTGGCACGAGTTGAAAGACCACATAGACATCCATACCGCAGTATTGGGACACTGGGTGAATGTCAATGTCGGCGATGTCTTTGCCTTTGCCAACCAGATCGGTGTAGCTCTGAGATTTGAGTCCGAGATGCTTGAGTCCCAAGTCACTCAGGTTATGTTTGCTCTCTGGATCGAGGACATAGCTAGCAAGCATCGTGTCAAATACCACGCCCTTTAGCTCAATGCCCTGGCAGCGCAAGATCAGGCGATCGAACTTAGCGTTTTGTAACGATTTAGGGTGATCGGCACTTTCTAGAATTGGGCGCAGGGCTTCCAGCACCAGCACTTTATCTAAATTGCCCCCAGATCGATGTCCAATTGGGATATAGGCAACCTGATCGGGCTGGTCTCCCCAGCAGCAGCCTATGCCCACCAACTCAGCATCTCTTGGATCGAGGGCGGTGGTTTCGGTATCCCAGGCGATCGGCACATGCGGGTCTTGGTAAGTTTGTAGCCGCGCAACCAGGGCTGTCAGTTTGGCGGGTGTGTTAATAATTTGGGGAGCAATCGGCGCTGTCGTCAGTTGTTGGTTGGCTTCAGTATCCTCGGCACTAAAGAACCAGGTGTCTTCATCGAACAGAGAACGCGGCGGGCGCGGCGATGCGTCGGGTAGCGAACCTGCGGCAAGATCCTCGGTAGGTATTTCTCCCCCCAAAATATGCTGAATCTTACTGATTTGTCGCTGGAATTGGCGTAGCTCTAGCTTTTCCAGCAGAGGGTTTAGGGTGTCTGTATCGAAGCCTTGCAATTTACAGTCTTCCAGCCCAATGCTAACGGGAACGTCCAGGTGAATTTGCGCCATATATTGCGAATGCAGGGCCGATTCTCTGCCCTCTTCTAATTTCTTTTTGGGTTGCACCTTTCATCTCAGCCAGCGAGGCATAAATCTGCTCTAGAGAACCGTAGGTATTGAGCAACTGCACCGCCGTTTTGTCGCCAATGCCTCTCACACCAGGAATATTGTCAGAACTGTCACCACACAAAGCTTTGTAGTCTACGATTTGGGTAGGCAAGATGCCCATTTTGTCTTTCACCTGTTGAATGCCAAATTCCTTGGGAGGCGGGGTGCCTTTGCCAAAGGCATTGCTGAGGTAGAGAATTTTGATCTGCTCGTCGGGGTCGATCATTTGGAAGAGGTCGCGATCGCCC
>JAAUOQ010000503.1 GCA_012034795.1 Leptolyngbyaceae cyanobacterium CRU_2_3 | reverse complement strand
AGGGGTGGGTACCCGCGATCGCTGAGTGGTATGAGAGTAATCGCGCCAAAAAAGCTAGACTGGCTCCGTAAAAGATAAAAAGCGCTCAAGTCGTATAGCACACAGCTTGTTTTTAGAGGCTGTGTTCTTCGCTAATGCTTGGCTCTATTCGGGTGATCACATGGTAGTACTCATTAGCGGTAAGGACTGAATAATGCAGCGGTGCATCCTTCGTAGACAGATGAAACAAGTAAGTACTCTCCTTCAACCAAGCGATCAGAACTGATTTCTTGTGAAGCGCAACCACATGGGGTTCCCGCTCTTCCTCTACATCATTGTCTAAGCGGGAATATTCATCAAAAACATGCAAACAGATGACATCATCAAACTGCACAATAACCCGCCTACTTCTATTTGTTATCTCCATTCGGTGGAAATTCTGATCAGCCAAAACTATCCGTAACTGCCTATCCTTAAGCACCGCTTCCACAGGAAGCCAATAGTAATAATATCGGTTGCTATCAAGAACTGATTCCATGTTTTAGAACTCTAGGCATTGGACAATGCTGCCACACCAACATTCACATTTGCAATTGGATGCCTACCTTCAGGTAGAACAAGATATTCTTCAATAGCGGCGTTGATTCTGGAGTTATTTGATGAAACTCAGCTTTTGCATGATCGTCAAAAACGAAGCAGAAAATTTGCCACGCTGTCTAGAGAGCGTCGTGGGTCAGGTGGATGAACTGATTGTCCTAGACACAGGCTCAACCGATGAGACAGTGGCGATCGCTCAGTCTTTCAATGCCCAAGTGCATCATTTTCCCTGGAACAACAGCTTTGCCGATGCCCGCAACACAGCCCTAGAGTATGTTACGGGCGATTGGATTCTGGTTCTGGATGCTGATGAAGTGCTAGTACAAGCGGTGATACCGACCCTGAAACAGGCAATGCAGCAGGAGCAAGCGATCGTCGTTAACCTGATTCGGCAGGAAGTCGGAGCCGCCCAGTCTCCCTATTCCCTGGTGTCTCGCCTCTTCCGCAATCATCCCCAAGTTCGCTTTTCTCGTCCGTATCACGCCATCGTAGATGACAGCGTCGCGGAGCTAATGCAGCAAGAACCCCAGTGGCAGGTGGTGAATTGCGCCGATGTCGCGATTCTGCACTATGGCTATGAGCCTGGGGCGATCGCCAGCCACAATAAGCTAGAGAAAGCCCGAATCACGATGGAAACCTTTTTGGCAACCCATCCCAATGATCCTTATGTGTGCAGCAAGCTGGGAGCACTGTATGTGCAAATGAATGATGTACAAAAAGGCGTAGTGCTCTTGCAGCGCGGTTTGCAGCCCAAGTCAGATGCGCCAGTGCGGTATGAACTGCACTATCACTTGGGTATTGCCCAAAGCCAATTAGAAAATTTTGCTCAGGCAGAACGACACTACCACTTGGCGATCGCCCAGCCGCTTCTAGACTCTTTGAAGCTAGGAGCCTACAACAATCTTGGCAGCTTACTGCAAAACCAAGGAGACATCATAGGTGCAAAAGCCCAGTATGAGAAAGTGCTGGCGATCGCTCCAACCTTTGCCAGAGGTCATTACAACTTGGGGATGGCACTGAAGGCGATCGGGCAACTTGCAGAGGCGATCGAGCAGTATCAGCAAGCTATCACCCTTGATCCCAACTATGCGGAGGCGTATCAAAATTTGGGTGTGGTGCTGCTGAAGCTGGGTAGAGTTCCCGAAAGTCTGGAAGCTTTTGGAACAGCGATCGCTTTGCATGATCAGCAGGATTCTGAGGAAGGCGATCGCCTCCGTCAAGGGCTGCTGCAAATGGGCTTTCGTGTGAGTTGAAGCACACTATCATGAAGCTATGCTGCTGACTGCCGCTTCCTACTACCCGTTTTAGAACCCATGACAGCTTACACCGTTGACTTGCGGAAATTATTGGAGATGACGGATGAGCAGTTTTATGAACTGTGTCGGGACAATCCAGAGATTAAATTTGAACGGAATGTCCGGGGAGACTTGGTGATTATGTCGCCCACTGGCGGTGAAACTGGTAACCGCAACATCGAAATTGCTGGAGAGTTTGTATTGTGGAATCGGCAAGCTAAGTTGGGAAAACTCTTCGATTCATCGACGGGCTTTAAGCTGCCCGGCGGCGGCAATCGCTCTCCCGACATTGCCTGGATTTGCCAAGACCGCTGGGATGTGCTCACCACCGAACAAAAAGAGAAGTTTCCGCCGATCGCTCCCGATTTTGTCTTAGAGTTGATGTCTCCTAGTGACTCCCTACTAGAACTGCGGGCCAAGATGCAGGAATATCTGGAAAGTGGCGTACAGTTGGGTTGGCTGATCGATCGCCCATCCCGTCAAGTCGAGATTTATCGTGTCGGCAAAGCAGTAGAGACGCTGGAAAACCCGCTACGACTCTCCGGAGAAACCGTCTTACCGGGCTTGGAATTGGATATGCAGATTGTCTGGTGAAATGAGTCTGGTGAAATGAGTCTGGTGAAATGAGTCTGGTGAAATAAGTCTGGTGAAATAAGTCTGGTGAAAACGGGGCAATGAACGAGCCATCTTTGTTTGATGAACACCGACAGCGATTAATCGACGCTGAAGCCCCCCTGGCTGCCCGGATGCGACCGCGATCGCTAAATGAATTTATCGGACAAGATCACATCATTGGACCAGGACGCTTGCTGCGACGCGCCATCCAGGCGGATCAGATCTCTTCGCTGATTTTTTATGGCGCGCCTGGCACCGGAAAAACCACCCTGGCTCGCATTATTGCCAATACCACTCGCGCTCACTTCATTTCACTTAACGCTGTGCTGGCTGGGGTGAAGGAGATTCGAGAGGCGATCGCCACTGCCCAAGAAAACGCGGCATGTATAGCCAGCGCACTACCTTATTTGTCGATGAGGTGCATCGATTTAACAAAGCCCAGCAAGATGCCCTGCTGCCCTGGGTAGAAAACGGTACGGTAATTTTGATTGGGGCTACGACTGAGAATCCCTACTTTGAGGTGAATAAGGCGCTGGTGAGCCGATCGCGGATTTTCCAGTTGCAGCCTTTGCAGGAGCAAGACTTAGAGCGGGTGTTGGATCAAACACTCCAAGATGGCGATCGCGGTTATGGCAAGCTCAAGGTTCAACTAGATGCCGATGCTCGTACTCATCTGGTCAATGTGGCGAATGGCGATGCCCGCGCCCTGCTGAATGCCTTAGAACTGGCGGTAGAAACTACCCCTGCCATTGATGGCGTTATC
>JAAUOQ010000502.1 GCA_012034795.1 Leptolyngbyaceae cyanobacterium CRU_2_3 | reverse complement strand
GTTTTCTGGGAGAGAGGGATGAGCATAGCGCTCCTTGCAAAAAATATATAAAGGGCATCAGTCAATGTGCCTATTGCGGTCTGCTCGGAAACGGGAACTTGAACTGCAAGCTCCGTGGCTTCAGCCCAGAGTTGTTGACCAACAATTGAAGATATATCAGCGTCAGATATTTGCTTAGATATTGCAATGGCGATGCGTCAACAGTTTCGCCATTGTCCGTGATGGGCAACGAGCCAGGGAATACTTAGAAAAGGGAATACTTAGAAACAAGTATTAAAAATAAAGACGCTCCGCTAGGGCGTCTTTATTTACTGGCAAGATTATTTGCAAGCGGTCAGCCTGGGAGCTAACTCACTCCCAAGAGTTCTACATCAAAGATCAGTGTCGCATTGGGTGGGATCACTCCCCCTGCTCCCCGCGCCCCATAGCCCAAATCTGGAGGGATAATTAATTTGCGCTGTCCCCCCACTTTCATGGTGCTTAGCCCTTCATCCCAACCTTTGATCACTTGCCCGGCCCCGATTCTAAACTCGAACGGGCGGTTGCGATCGCGGGAACTATCGAACTTTGTCCCGTCTTCTAGAGTACCTGTATAGTGAACCTTAACGGTTTGTCCAGGTGTGGGCATGGCTCCAGAGCCTTCCACAAGATCAATATATTTGAGTCCGGAGGTTGTTGTGACGATCGTTTGATTGTCTTCTGTCATGAGGTCGGCTGCATCTGCACTAGAGGAACTAGGAGCTTGAGCGATTGAACCCAGCAGGCTGGGCGCAGAAGCACGAACTGCTGCTGGATTAGATTGGGGCGTTGTGGACATAGAGGCTGCAACGGCTTCGCTACCGCGATTCGTAAATTGTGCACCTACTATGACCACGAGGCAAACCATCATCACCCCAAAGCTGATGAGAATTTCCCGCAAAATCAATCCTCCTATCTGTTTTTCAAGTCCAGTTCTCAGTGTAGAAGAGAATCGAAATGTAAACCCTAAAAAAATAAGATTCGTCAGTAGGGGTGAATTACTGAGTATGGGTGAATTACTAAGATGGATGGCGATCGCCCTACTTCATTCTTATTTCCCCAGTGTTCAACACTTACCTGATCGCTAGGCTCACCTAGCGCCACAGTTTGTTTTCCAAGTCTCGAACCTGACGTTCTAGGCGATCGAGCCGACCCCGCAATTCATCCATTTCATTTTGCCGAGGCACACCCAGATCTTGTAGCATTTGCCGAAATTGTCGCTGCATTTGCTCTTCCCAAGTGCCTTGCTCTGATTTCAATTTTTGCATCAAATCGTTGGCAAATTTAGTGGCTTGTTCGGGATCAAGCTTGCCGTCCCTGACCAACTGATCGCTGGCTTCCCGAAGCTTATCTGCAACCAATGAAGTAGTACCAATACCAAGCAGAAAAAGCTGTTGCAGGATATTATTGCTGTCCATATTGATTATTTTGCTATTCTTTGATGACCTGTCTGAAGAGGCTAACCAGACCGAGGCAAGGCAATGGGCGATTCAGACTGGCTGCTTTCAAGCGTACTGTTCTATTTTGGCAAATCTGCTCCATTTGAAACGGAGCTAAAGTGCGGATAGCCGCACTAAGCAACTAGTAGACAACTGGCAACAAGATTCACCTGATGGGGTTCTAGCAAATCTGCTGTCTACGAGGGTCGTTTCTACAACAAAGTCGGTGCAATGGAAAACAGCAAGGAAAATTGTATGGTAATCGAGTGGTTGAAGATTCGAGTTGACTCTGAAAAACGAGAAGAGTATGTCAAACAAGATGCTGAAATCTGGACAGCTGCGCTGTCAAAGTATCCAGGTTTTTTAAGCAAGGAAGTTTGGATTAGCCCAGAAAATTTATCTGAAGTCGTTTTAGTCATTCATTGGGAAAGTTTTGAAAAATGGCACGCCATTCCCCTGGAAGAACTGGAACGGATTGAAGCTAAATTTGCTCAAGTTATGGGCACATCCTATGAGCTAATTGAAGCAACAGGCTACCAACTCCGCAAACGGTTTCAGCCCTAGAAGACCTTGACTCGATTCACCGTTCCCCCTCACCCTGTTTCCAAAAACGATTCAGAAAAAAGGTGAGGGGGTTACTTTGGATAGCCCGATCGCTTAGGTGCCTTCCCGCAGCTTATCGAGTACCGAACGATCTTCCAGCGTTGAGGTATCGCCCGATATTTCTTCGCCAGCCGCTAGCGATCGCAGCAGCCGTCGCATAATTTTGCCTGATCGTGTCTTGGGCAAAGCCTCACTAAAGCGGATTTCACCCGGACGGGCGAGAGCACCAATTTCCTTAACCACATGCTGCTTCAATTCGCTGCTTAAGCCGTCGTTAGGAGCAAAGGTACGGTCTAGGGTGACAAATGCGAACACCTCTTCACCCTTTAATGCATCAGGTCTGCCCACAACAGCCGCCTCAGCTACCGCAGGGTGAGAGACCAACGCCGATTCGATTTCCATAGTGCCTAACCGATGTCCAGCAACGCTGATCACATCATCTACCCGACCCATGACCCAGAAATAGCCATCCTGATCTTGGCGAGCCCCATCTCCGGCAAAGTAGAAATACTGCCCGTCTTGGGGAGGGATATGCTCCCAGTAGGTGCGGCGGAAGCGATCGGGATCGCCATATACAGTTCGCATCATGCCCGGCCACGGATGCTTCACTACCAAATACCTCCTTCATTGGCAGGCACCGGCTTGCCCTCTAGATCGACCACTTCTGCCAAAATGCCAGGGAACGGGCGCGTTGCTGAACCTGGCTTAGTGGCGATCGCTCCTGGCAATGGTGTAATCATGACGCCGCCAGTTTCTGTTTGCCACCAGGTGTCCACAATCGGGCAGCGCTCACCACCAATTATCCGGTGATACCACATCCAGGCTTCAGGATTAATCGGTTCGCCCACTGTGCCTAACAACCGCAGCGACGATAAATCTCTGGCTTTAGGCAAATGTTCACCCATCCGCATAAAGGCACGAATAGCCGTTGGAGCCGTGTAGAAAATGTTGACGCCATATTTCTCAATTACGTCCCAGAAGCAGCCTGGATTGGACGATCGCGGTGCGCCTTCGTACATCAGCGTAGTCGCACCATTGGATAGTGGCCCATACACAATGTAGCTATGCCCAGTAATCCAGCCGACATCAGCGGTACACCAATAGACATCGGTATCTTTTAGATCGAAGATCCACTTCGTAGTTAGATGGCTGTAAAGGTTGTAGCCGCCTGTGGTGTGAACCACCCCTTTCGGC
>JAAUOQ010000081.1 GCA_012034795.1 Leptolyngbyaceae cyanobacterium CRU_2_3 | reverse complement strand
CAGCTTCCGAAGAAACGGCTGTTTTACCGTTGCTGATTTGTGTGAGGGCAAGATATCAGGATTTTGATCAGGCCTAATAGTGATCTGAGAAACCAGATCCTTCCAAGACACCTGTTGATTTTGTTCCAGGACAGACAGCAGATCGATAAATGCCTTGATGGTATTGCGCGGTGTCCGGAAATAGTCTTCGCCAATGCGTTGAGCACAGTGAGCCATAAATGCTTGGATACCCTGATCAGGCAATAAGTACTGGGCTGAATCTCCAAAGGCAAACACATGGCGAATTTTGCTCAGCAGCACAAATAAATCTTCGGGACTGAGGTTGCCCAAGCGTAATACTGGGTTGTTGTAGTCTACCAATCCATTAACGGCAAACGTATTTTCTGCTAAACGTGATTGCAGCGCGGCATAGCTATACAGTCCACGACGAGTATCCATCAGAAAGTCAGGGGTGCCACCCATGATGAAGCCCAAGCCAACCGATGATCCTTGCAAACAATCATTGAGGATACGCAGAATCTGTTCATAGTTGCTCTTGCGAGCTTGCGTGTTAGCTAGTTTATAGAGGTTGACCAACTCATCCAGGCAGATGAGAAATCCAGAATATCCCGACAGTCTGACGAGTTGAGTAAAGAGCTTGAGTTGATCGTAGACATTGGCATCGTCAACAATGGTTCTAACACCAAGCGCTTGCCTCGCATCGGTTCGAGTTGTAAACTCACCTCGAAGCCAGCGAATTGCGTTTGCTTTTAAGGTTTCATCGCCATTGTCATGACCTCTCCAATAGGCAGCAATAACTTCTGCAAAGTCGTATCCACCGATCATTTCTGACAGATGAGCTAGCCGTTCTCGAATCACAACTTCTGGATTGACCTCTCGATCGCGTCCCTCGGCAACAGCCGAAGTCACAAACCGCTCGATGATGCTAGGCAATGCTCCTCCCTCTGGCTTAGTGCGAGTTGCCAAATTTTGCATCAAATCAGCATAGAGCGATCGCGCCTGCCCGCCAGTGGCATGTAAACGGCGATCGGGTGTTAAATCAGCATGAGCGGTCACTAGCCGCTTTTCCAAAGCAATCGATCGCACCAACGATAAGAAAAAAGTTTTCCCTGATCCATATTCTCCAATCACAAACCGAATAGCAGAGCCACCCTCTGATATCCGATCGAGATCGCGAATCAAGGCTTTAGTTTCCTCGACCCGCCCCACCTGAATCAAGTGCTGTCCACGGCGAGGCACTACCCAGCTTGAAGCGATTGAATGACCGTATCTCGGTCTTTTGGCTTGATGATGGGGGTATTCGTCATGAAAGCAACTCCCGTAACACGTCTACATTGACCTCCATTGAATCATGTCCTTCAATCACGGCTTCGTCCAATCGATCAAACGCTGCATCATTGATCACTTCCAGAGCACCATCTAGCATGAGATTGCAGGAGGCAGCGATCGCCTCTAGTTCTGCGCGTTGCCACACCGGTTGTTTGGCAAAAGCCAGCAATAACGCTGAATGGGGAGCATCCAAACCAGCAATTTCTGGGACTGCTGGCAAGGGTTGAGCCGGTTTTTTACGGCTACGTTTCGCTGAGCCAGTTTTTTGAGGGGTTGTAGGAGTGTTACTAATACCAGCATTAGCTGGCGATGCTGCATCATCCACAAAGATATCAGCCAACAAACTAGAAATCTCTTGCGACTCTACCAGTTTGGACTGCACCAGGGACATATCCAGCGTTAGCCCTCCTGTCTGCTGTTTTTGGGGTTCTGGTGGAATCCGATGACCCAGGTTGGGAGAGGCTGGACGAACTGTTACGGGTTCGTTTGCTGGAGCTCTGGTAACTGTGCTGAGGTCGTGAATATCACTGTATAAGTTCTGATGATCTAGCCCTAACAGCGCATAAGCTTTCTCTAAAAGCTGTACTTCTTTGGGGTTTATTTGTCCATCGGCGGCGGCAACTCGAACGATTAAACGGGCGATCGCTCCTCGCTGCAATAACTCAACTTGCTCTACTCGCGCCTTGAGACTACGCAGGGGTGGGGTGTCGTTGTATAGCCACAGCAGATGGGCATTTAAGCGCAGTCGTTCTGCTGCTGGCAACTCCACTGTTTCCTGTAAATGGGTCTCTAAATACTGCCGCTCTGAAGAACTGGGAGACTCGTCACCGCTGGCTACGGCGATCGCCAAATGGGCTAACAAAGTTGCCTGGAAGTACTGATCCGACAAAGCGGCTGGATTGGCAATAGAGAGGCGAAACAAAGCTACACTACTTTTAGGGGTGAGGGCAGACCCACCCAAGCGCAGATCGGGTTCTATGCCATAACCCATTCGCTCTAGAAACTTGGAAAGCCCCGTTGCTTCTGCTTTAGTCAGTTTTTCCGGGTTGATGCCTGACCACTGCTTCAGGAGGTCTGTTCCTGGAACGACAACCGCTTGAAGTTTAGGATCGGAGAAGCGGTGATCTAACCACTGATGGAGCTGCTTTACCAGATTACCGCCATGGGTAATCAGCAAATCAGCAGGTAACAGAGCGATGGCGCTATGGGTATTGCGTCCATTCGGGTTGCGCCCCAGAAAACGGCTCAGCGGTTCTAGTTCTGTCCGGCAGGTTTCCACCACCTCGCCAATTTTTCTAACTTTGGCAGTAAAGCGAGTCACATCTGGTAAATTGCCAAGTGGCACCGTGACTGCTCGACTCCAGAAGGATTGGCTAACTGGATAATAGGCTGTGGTGAGTTTAGATTTTCCCGATTTCAGTTTGATCCCTGCACCATAGGTTTGGCTATAGCGTAGCCGGAATAACGCCCGAAATTCTTCTGTACAGCGGGCAGCAGCAATGGGCAATGAGTAATTAGACAGTTTGCTATACCAGGACAATGCCCAATCTGCTGGAATTGGTTTTCCTTGCTTGACGAGTTGCCCCAAGCCAACTTGAAGGGGCAACGACTTTGCTTTGAGCGGATCGATCGCCTGACTTAAATCAGCCGATCGCATGATCTGACAAACATCTAAAAATGGTTCTGCCTTATACCGAATTCCACCACTCAAGCTTTGTCCACCGTAGACTTGAGTCAGCCGCTCTACCTCTGCAATAATTTGATCTAGCTCTTGCTGTTTGGACGCATGGGTTTGCAGATCTGCATGCAAGAGGTCATGAAAAACCCGCCGTTCCAAACCATAAAAAAATAGCCAGACATAGCCAACGTGAATATTGGGCTGGCACCGCCCTGTGGACAGCCAATTTAGATAAGCGGCCCGACAGGCAGGCGGCATCTGGCTATAGGAAGTGGAGTAGGGCATCAATTTCCCTTGTAGATCAGGCTGATCGCGCTTCACCTTAAGCTGAGGGTTAATCAGACTCGTCTCCGATGCCCGGACGTTGTTAATCGCTGACAAGTTTTCACCGACATACACCATGCCAGGAATTTCGTATCCTGCAACTTTGACCTTTTTTCCTGGGGGTACCCAAAAGCGTTCAGAGTTAGTTTCTAGAGGAGAATTACTGGCTGCGGCACTCCTCTTCTGTAGATCACTTGCTTCAGGGAGGGGACTAAACTGCTCCAGCAAATCTAGATCAACCTCTTCTCTCCTGTCTGCATTGATCTGCTCTAGTACATCTGCAGCATCTAGAGGACGGGAAGAAACAAAGATTGTAGAGAGGGGTCGCTGCTGCCTGCGGGAAGATTTGCGCGAAGCGGTGGGCGCAGTGTTTTCTTGCTTCTCTCGCTGGTTTTCTCTAGTTCTAGATGCATTGGGTAAGACAATGCCTAGATGTTCAAGTAAATCCCAAAACGGTCGAAATTCCATCAGAAGATCTGAAACGACACGATTTGATCAGTGTATCGCATTCTCTTTTTTTAGGAGAGTTAACCGTTGGCTACGGGCAAACTTTTTGAAAGCACCTGAATGTTTGAACCTTCACGAGCCAGTTGCACAGTCGGCAATGACACCTTTAACTCTGCCTCAACTTGATCGAGAAAATCGTCTTCGTGGTTGGGATCGTGATGAAAAAGGGCAATTTGCTTGACTTGAGCAGCGATCGCTACTTCGGTTCCGGCTTTCCAGGGCAGAAGTTGCTGATCTGCGTCGTTAGCATTGGCATAGCAAAAATAATCGGCATCATAAATCAGCAGATCAGCCTGGTGCGCCAAATAGAGCAAACCTTGATCTAAATGACCCAATGAAGGGTCTGTATCTGTGGCATAGACGACGGAGGAACCATTCCAGGTGATGCGATATCCCAAAGCCCCATTCGGACGGTTAAGTGCGATTGTCTCGATCACCACATCATCGAGCCGAATAATGGAACCAGGCGCAATGTCATGAAAATGCATCTGTGAGCGCATCGTTTGCATCGACACTGGAAAATTTGGACGTAGCATTTGATCAGACAGCCGTTGCTTAATGGATGCACCGTTTGCCCCCATTGCCCCATAAATATCGAATCGATTACCTGCGATGAAAGCAGGCTCAAAGAACGGAAAGCCTTGAATTCGATCCCAGTGGGTATGGGTAAAAAAAGAGATAAGCCTGTACTGGCATTTCCCGCAGGAGATGCTTTCCTAGGACTCGCAAGCCTGTACCGCCGTCAAATATCAAGCGCTTGCCACCCACCTGAATTTCTACACAGGCCGTATTGCCGCCAAACCGGGAGGTTTCAACGCCGGGGGTAGGGATGCTACCTCGTACACCCCAAAACTTCACCGTGAACTCTGCTGGGCTGTCGATCGCCGCTTTAGACAGAGTTCCGTTGAGTGAATGAGAGTGATTTGTTAAAAAATCAAAGCCTGACATTGTTGGTCGATTCAACCCTTGCTTAGCAAACCTTGTTGGCTATCTCGTCCGCTGCGTAAATCATTCCCCCATCTTTAGCCGCATCATCAGGTTTTTGATTTTGGATATACCTTTATATACCAGCTCAGACAGGTATTTCGGGACGCTTGAGGGCAGGTTTTTAATTTGAGCGATGCTTCAAGCTAAAAACAGATTTTCCTTTATCAGTCGTAAGGCAGCTTTCCCCAGCCAACCGCCTAGCTGTTGATGCTGTATCCCTATTTCTGAGCCGCTTTAACGCAGGCTTCAACCAGGGGCATTACCTGGTCTACATCCTTCCAGCCTAAGATTTCAGTCACCTTTTTCTCCAGATTTTTATAGCTTCTAAAGAATTCAGCAATTTCCTCTAGGCGGTGAGGTGCAACATCCTTTAGAGATTTGACTCCAGCATAACGAGGATCTTTGTCAGGGACACAGAGAATTTTTTCATCTCGATCGCCACCATCTATCATCTCAAGCATGCCGATGGGGCGTGCTGCGATGACACAACCTGGAAATGTGGGCTGATCAATGAGTACCATACCATCTAGGGGATCGCCATCGTCCGCTAGGGTATTTGGGACAAACCCATAATCGTAAGGATACTGCACCGAAGAAAATAACACTCGATCCAGCGCAAAAGCATTCAAATCTTTATCAAACTCATACTTGTTCTTGCTACCCGCCGGAATTTCAATCAGAACATTGATAATCCCTGACTTAGGCTGAGCAGGAATGCGCGATAAGTCCACAGCGTTTCTCCAAAGTGACAGAACTAGGGTGTAGCCAAGAGCCTATACCAATTGTCAAACGCAATTGTCCAACTCTGTAAAATTCTAACTACCCCTCCGAGTAGCATTTTAGGGGAAGAAGGGGGGCGCTAGAACCTCAGATATCGCAATTGTCAATTGAGTGAAGTCCGAGTTATTTTTTGAAGGCCATTTTTCTAGGTTGCAGTATTTCTGCTGCGCTTCATGCCGCAAAAATAGTGGATTAACGATGGGTTAAGCATTAATTTTGGAGTTCAGAAGTCTGAGGGGGGGATTGCCAGGTTGGTCTGTCAATAGAGGAAAAATGGGCGATCGCCGCTATCGGGACAGTCAGTGTCAGCAGTGCAATCAACGTACCCATGACGTTAGCTAGTGACTGAAAGGCTCGTTCAGGGGGATCGCTAGCTTGACTACCAGGTTCCATATTTGAGTGAGTGTGATGAATTGAGATCAACAAGTCGGTTGGGGATTCGGTTGGGTTGGTTCAGCTAGCTCAGGTTGAGTTATGTGAGAGCTAGCTTAAGCATGTAGAGCTTTATCCCTCTATAATAGCCATTCTAATTTTCCTTTAAACATTTCATCAACCGCAAAAACTCCAGAGGCAAACCATCGGCGTCGGCAATAAAGGCAACTTCGTAAATGCAATCGCCAATCATCTGCTGGGTGGGTTCTAGCAACAGCTTGAGGGGAGACACTTGCCCGATGCCAGCCGTTTGAGCAAACCTTGCCTTCAAACCATCTAACCATTGGGGTAAATCATCGGTCAGATGAGTCAGGTCAAAGATAGATGATAGTAGCCGGTATAGTGCTCATCCTCAAACGCGTCTGCCGCAGGACGAGGCTGAGGCACTTGCAGCAGTTCAATGCGGCCGTTTAGCCCTTCCATCCAACAAGCCAAGGTAATCCCTGCCGTGAACCGTTCACAGACTTGAAAGCCAAGCAGTTGATAAAAGGCGATTGCCCGGTGAATATCAGCGGTTCGGATGGAAGCGTGATGCATTTTCAAGTCCGAAGTGTAATGCTGAAGCTTAAACACTCCAGCAGCAAAATTATTCAAACAGCCGGAAATAAGGGTAACGAACCGGCGCACCCGGTTCCTTCTCCAGATCGAAGTTGATTACATCCCAGCAGGAGCCTTCTGAAGGCTCAGGGCTAAACTCAACTGGCAGACCATAAAGGCGCGGACGAGGAGAGTCAGGTTGACCTCGCCAAGGAGCGCTCCGCTCTAGATAAGTGCTGATCAAATCTTTATAGCGGTTGGCAATAATCACTCGTGTGGCGCGGTAGCCTTGGGTATAGAGCCGATCGAGCGCTTCGTGGATTTCAAAGCGAATGCCATCAGGATGGGTGTGTTGGCGATACCACTCGTTATTCCACTGTCGCCAATGCCGACCAGACTGGAGATGAACAAGTTCACTGGTCTTTGGATCTGCCTCAAAAGCCCCGTGCCGCTGACACAAGTAAGTATCGGTCAGTGTAAGAGCCGGAATCGTCTGGCGGCAATGAGGACACTGAATTTCTGGACCAAAGATTGGATACTGTAAAGCTGGGTTCATCATTGATTTGCTATCAGCATATGCGACCTGAACCAATTCCGGTGCATTCATTATACTCTTTAACAAATCTAGAGGTTTTGAGAATAGCGGACATCTCCAGACCTTTGCGATCTGAGTATTCTTGATGCTTGATTCTTTAGGGGGGGGAGGTCATGAGCAGCGTTGAACGTACATTAAGTTTTCCAACCTACTGGGCACCACCGAATCTGTCCCACGCGGCCTTTATTGCACCCAATGCTACCGTGATTGGGCAAGTAGAAGTGGCAGCAGGTGCCAGTATCTGGTATGGCGCAGTTGTGCGGGGAGATGTCGAATGGATTAGGATTGGTGAATCCACCAACATTCAGGACGGAGCCATTTTGCACGTCGATTTGGGGTTGCCTACCGTTTTGGAGGCATATATTACCGTTGGACATCGGGCTGTCATTCACAGTGCTCACATTGGACAAGGCACCTTGATTGGGATTGGCGCAATTGTTCTAGATGGTGTTTCTGTCGGGGCAGGTTGCATTGTCGGGGCAGGCTCAGTTGTCACGAAAGACGTACCAGAGCGATCGCTTGTCATGGGTATCCCGGCTAAAGTAGTTCGCTCTGTTTCGGACACAGAAGCAGCCGACCTCATTGAACATGCCCGCAAATATGAAAAACTGGCGCTAGTTCATGCGGGTAAAGGCACAGATCTGGGATTTCTGTAAAGTAGTTGTGCTGACGGCTTTTGTAAAGAAAGGCAAAAACTATAAAGAAAAATAACAATGGGTCTGGCAAATCCTGACATTTCATCGCACAATGAATCGTAAAGATGAGAGTTATTTATATTTCTTTAGAGGAGGAACTCGGCTATGGATTGGCGACTTTTACTGGTTTTGCTACCGTTGGCTTTCGCCCTGGGTTGGGTGTTCAAGAATGTTGGGCAAGATGCTCTAAACCAAGGCAAAGACTTTATCTCTAAATAGTCATAAGGTTCATTCAGATTGAGGGCGATCGCTTGGGTAAACTCCCAGTCTATCGCCCCTCAAAAATGAAAACACCTCAAAAATGAAACACTATTGCAATAGCAAGCTAACCGTTTGCAACAGCCCAATCACAAAGCCCAAAACGCCACCCAAATTAACGATCGCCTGTAGTTCGCTTTTGACGATCCCTTGAATAGCTAGCTCTAAATCTTTAGGGGAAGTTGCCCGAACCCGATCGATGATCACTTGATCAATATTCAAAATTGGAATAGCCTGAGCCACAATGGACTCTAAATCTCGCTCCAAATAGCGCTCCAAAATTAGTGCTAGCTCTTGGCTTACAGGCTTGAGAGACATGGTGACAGCGTCGGAAGTTCGCAGACGGTTAAGCAGTAGCGCTGCCACATTGTCCCAATCGATCGACTCGCTTAACCCCTGTAAAACATCTGAGCCTCTCATTTGGAGATAATCTCGGACGCTATCTCGCATCGTTTTGCGTAACTGGCGAACGGTTGAGACTGGCAAGTTTTGCAGAGAAAGATTTTGCAACAGTTCTCTCAGGCGCATGGGGATGCCCAGCGCAGTTGTCAGTTCGGCAATGCGAGCGTTACTTTCCTCTCGATCATCCAGGCAATAGGTTCGCAGCCGAGTCAAGGCGTTGCGTACACCTAGCAAGTTGGCAACCACCCAATAGGTACCGCTAGTTTTTTCGCGAAAGCCCTCATCAATTACGCGAATGTTGCGATCGGTCAAAAAATCTACTAGGGCTTGCCGAATCGCATCGGGTGGGAAAGCCACTTCCAGCAGCCAGGCAGAAAGTTGGTTTGCCTGAGATTCAGTGACCTGCAATTCCAGCAAAACCTGGTCAAAAATCTGATTGAGCTGCGTTTCTAAAAAATCTTCGCGCCGTGCCATGATCTTAATCAACCGAGGCAATGCCTGACTCAGCAAGTCCTTCAAGATATTAGATACAATCTTGACTGCTTTTTCTTGATTAATTCCCTGAATCTGCTCTAGTCCCAATTCCAGCAGCCAGTGGATTGCCGCCTGCATTCGTTCCGTTTGCAGCAGTTTACGCGCCAGATTTTGTAGCTCACTCGGTGTCAACAGCGATCCCATAATGGTATCGGCAATCCGCTTAGCCAAGCGCTCTTGATTACTAGGAATCAGCCCAGGTGTGAACGGTACTCGTTTGCCACCGATGTAAAGTGCTCGATAGGGACGAAACAGCATTTTGATAGCAATATCATTGGTGAAATAGCCAATGATGCCACCAACGATGGGGGTGCAGTGAGAGTCCAGAGAGTCGCAAGATCCAAAGCAAACCAGGGGTAAGGATTATAAGTTAAGATTTAGCCAGTCAAAGCGTCATGCTTTTAGCCCGCTTGTCCTTTAGTGGCTACCTTTAGTGGCTACTAAGACACCCATCATGCCTGCGGCGATCGGATAATGTACCGCTTTGGAGAAGCCCGCTTGGTAGGCCAGGTCAACCTGTTCGGAACCCATGGGAAAGCGATCAAGACTGGGACCAATATAAGCGTATTCATCACGTAGCCCCATCCCTTCTGCCAGAGGCACGACAAAGTGGTCTAAATACCACTGCTGAAAAGTACGGAACTGTGAATTGCTGGGGCGATGAAAGTCAAGAATGGCAACTTTACCACCGGGTTTAAGGACGCGACACAGTTCTTGGAGGCTACGAGGAATATCCGTGACGTTGCGTAAGCCATAGCCCATCGTGGCTGCATCAAACTGGCTATCATTGAAAGGAAGTTGGAGCGCATCACCCTCAACCCAACGAATCGATCGGAAATGAGAGCTTTGTAGAGATCTTTGTTGAGCGATCGCCAATTGTCCAGTCGAGAAATCCAGCCCATAAACCTGCCCCTCGGTACCCACCTGTTGTGCCAGCATCCGAGCCAAATCGCCAGTACCGCAGCAAACATCCAGGCAGACTGAGCCGACATGCGGCTCACTCCATGTGACAGTCATTTGCTTCCAAACCCGATGCAGCCCCCAGACTCAGGTGATCGTTGAGGCGATCGTAGGCTGGTGCAATGCGATTGAAAATTGTCTGAATAGTTTGAGCGGGTGCAGTTGGGTTCACGGAATTGCCGCTACGAAAGAGACACTACCCCTCAATCCTACACAATTGAGCGAGCAAGGAGAGTCTGAGATTTGGATTTTGGCAGGTGCTCGGCTCAAAACTCAGCCTTTGCTACTCACTTTGCTACTCGCTTTGTTACTCAAAAGGAACGGTTTTGCTTAACCGCAAGCCAACACTATGCCAATTTGCTGAGCAGCCAGATTGATTAGCGTCAATTCATCTTCTCGCAGGGACAAGGGATGCTTCCACTGGAGTGATAACACTGCAAGCATTTGATTCCGGAACAGGATAGGAGCAACCAGATGAGATTGGCTGCCTGTGTCGGCATATTCAGGCAGACTCGATAGCTTAGGATCATCCACAATGCGGGGAATGACTTGTAGTTTCTGAGTCTCGATCGCTTCTTGAACAAGTGCCGACTGACTGAGCAACTGATCCACTCTTCCCCAGGCAGAGCCTTCTAGGGACTGAATCAGGCAGCGATCTGCCCCAAAACATCGCTACAGGATTGAGCGATGGTCTGAAGACAGTTATCTTGATGATGGGTTTGAGAAGCAACCTGCACAATCAAGCTAAGCAGCGATGTCTGAGCTTGGGCACGGCGTAGTTCTTCTGTGCGCTGCTTCAGCAACTCATAAGTTTCAGCGGCTCTTTGGACGACGACTTTTAGCTCGTTGGGATCCCAAGGCTTAGTGATGTACTTGTAAACCTGTCCAGAGTTGATCGCTTCCACTAAATCCTCAACATCTGTAAAGCCAGTGAGGATAATCCGCATTGTATCTGGAAACTGAGGCACCGTCTTACTCAAAAATTCAGTTCCCTTCATTTCGGGCATCCGCTGGTCAGAGATAATCACGGCGACCTCTCCTTCGGCTGCCAGAATATCTAAAGCTGTCATGCCGCTTTCAGCGCGTAAGACGTTAAAATCGCGCCGAAATGTTCGATAGAGCAGATCTAAATTATCTGGCTCATCGTCCACAACAAGCATCTTGGGTTTCTTCGGCTGCTCTGACTTCATAAACTGACGGATGGTGGGTTCTGAAAAGGCGCTGATCATAAAACTACAGTTTCCTCGGAGTTGAGCTTAAGGTTTGGAATCACTCCGCAGAGGTGCAAGTCGGATAGCTGACACCGTTCTTACGTCTTACCTCCACACCGAAGTAAATCCAAACAACGTCTCCCTCACTAGTCTTGACATTTTTTATTCAAGTTCTAACGCTTGTCATAAAAATCAATTCTGATTTTTTCGAGGAACTGATGAGAAATCAAATCACCTATGAAAAAACAGAGCGACAGGAGCATAGTCTAACTATGCCCCCACAACTCAATCATCAATAGCTTTGTAGCAAAAACCGCAGGGTAAGCTGCGAAATGCTTCACATCTTAAATGTTTCACATCTTAATAGCCTTCCTACCACCTAGGTTTGCCGCAGATTCTCAGGAATCGCTATATCAGCTACTAGGCGATCGAGAGACAATCATGTTTATATTTCTATAATTATTGAAACCAAACTGTTCTAGGCTGAACTATCTTAGCGGAAGCGACGCTTGCGGCGGGCCATGATGGCTTTGCGCTTACGCTTCTCTAATGGAGTTTCAAAATGGCGATGGCTCTTGACATCAGCCAAAATACCTGCTTTGGAAACTTGACGCTTAAAGCGGCGGAGAGCAGATTCAATTCCTTCATTTTCGCCTAGAACCACTTGGGACATACTATGTTCTCCTTTGCTTGAGGGACGATAAAAATGGCTGAATGGACGATTACACAAAATAGCTGCTATGACATTTTAGGAATTATGAGCACCTTCGGCAACTGAGAGTTTTGAGGAAATTACAGGTATTTAGTGAATCAGAGATAAAGTGATCGAACCGAAGTTGGTTGTCAACGCTACATTGAGCGTCTCTAAGGCTTGCACTAACCATTCCACCGATTCACGGGTACACATTTCATAATGGCTGAACAGGATAGACAGCCGTCGTTCTAGGCAAGGTTTGACCTTACGACAAATCAAGACAATCTTAAGCAAAATGCCGATTGTAGCGATCGGACCGAGATTTGTGATCAGATCAATAAACGTAAAGTGATTGGGATGTTGGGGTTTATCAGCAACCAGGAAATTGAGTAGATG
>JAAUOQ010000080.1 GCA_012034795.1 Leptolyngbyaceae cyanobacterium CRU_2_3 | reverse complement strand
ATTTTTTGCAAGGAGCGCTATGCTCATCCCTCTCTCCCAGAAAACCGAAGTTTCCAAAACTGTTACTCCTGTAGTGCGTAGCCTTTCAGGTTGTGCCTTTGTTAAAGGAGTGGGCTTGATATGCATTAAATTGTACCAAGAAATACTTGGTGCTTTTCAAAGATTGTGTGTTGATTTCGGGGGTATTGAACCCCGCTTAATCAACGCTCCTATCCTTCCCCTGCCGTAGAACGGCAAGGTTTCTCGGAGGATTCTGATGAAGGAGCCTTAGAAGATTATGAAGGAGCCTCCGACTTAGAAACGCCATTACTGGCAATCTTGGGCTGAGTTGGGCTAGCGATTGTTTCGTTTGCTCCAGGCACCTTGAGATGCTGGGGATCAAATGGCTGGTTGCCCGTCTGGTTCCAGAGAATCAGCGACAGCAAACCATCGACTAACCCATTATTACCACCATTACTGCCTACTAATACATCGGGGATCAGACGAACTTGGCTTTCACCAATAATCTGCATTACCTGCATAGCGGTGTAGTTATGTTCGCCTAATGCTTCAACCCCAGCTCGATAAGTGTCAGCTTTAGCTGAACCCGTATCGCGAATGGCAGAGGCTTCTCCGGATGCCTTCAGCCGAATTGATTCAGCTTCCCCGGTGGCTTGTTTAATTTGAGCATTGGCCTTCAGTTCAGCAATAGTGACACTTTGCTCTGACTTAACCAGTTCTTGCTGAATATCGGCTAATGAGGTTTCGCGAACCAACTGCTGGCGCTGGGTTTGGGCCATCTGCTGCACCTCAAACGTCTTACGCTGCTCCTCGGCCATCTTGCGATCGATCTGGGTTTGCATCAGTTCAGCAGGGGGCTGGATATCACCAATCAGGGTGTCGATTGCCTGCACATCATAGCTCCGAAGGGCAGTTTTGATGTATTCGGCAGCTTCAGTTTGGCGTTCACTGCGGGCGTTGAGGAAATCCAACACAGTGTAATCTTGTGCAGAGTTGCGGAAATAGTTGCCCACACTGGGTTCTAGCACGTTGTCTACCAAGTTTTGCATAGAGCCAACACGGGAGATCACCTTGGGGGCATCCAGAGCCCCGACATGGATGATCTGCGAAACCTCCAAGTCGAAGGCAAACCCATCATTCGATCGAACTCTGAGGGCTTCCAGATTGGCATCATACTTGTGCCGCTCCGTGCGGCTTGACCAGTTCAATACAATATTAATGGTTGGGACAAGTTCCACTTTCATGACACGGGAGTTGATGGGATGCTTGCCTGGATAGAGGGGCTGTACCCAGACGCCCTTATTGCCCGCTTTCACCAAATTGCCGTGGGTGAAGGCCGCACCGCTGACGTCATCTTCTGAATCACCAACAAACGAGACAACAACGCCCACATAGCCGATGGGAATCTCCGTCATCGGTACTTGCTCAACCCGAACAAACCAGGGGTTCAGGTTCCAGGAGCCAGACAGCAAGATCTGCTGCTGTAAGCCGCGTCGTCCACCCTGCTCAATGAATTTCTGTCCGTTCTGAAAGTTGTCGTGGTCAGGAATGGGAGATCCAGCAATCTCGCCTGGATCGATCGGTGCACCTGCCAGTGTCGTTACTACACCCACTTTATCAGACTGCAATGAGTAAACTGCCAGATCTTCAGGGCGCATGTCATAGCTGCTGGCGTTTGCCGCTGTGATCACCTTAAACAACGCCGTATTAATCCGATACGTCCCTGCTGTCAGAAAGCCAATCTGCCGGCCTTTTTCACCTGCGTTGGTCAAAAATTCGCGGGCGTCCTGAAAGTTGTCACAGGGCACCACTTTACCTAGAATGCGCTCCAGCGGAATTGAATCGCCATCATTTGCCACGATCAGGGCAATCTCGCCTTGCGGTACCACAATCATTGGCTCTTTGCGAACGCTAAACTGCCAGGGCCAATAGCCCCAGTGCCAGCCAGGAGCCAGTGTATCGGCTTGATAGCCCGCTTCACCATTAAGAGCAATCAACCGCCCAGGCGGTAACTGCCGTCCGGAAAACGAAACTTTTTTGACAACAATCCCCACTTCTCGTTCGCTGATCACCACCAGTCCAGCACAAGAAGCAGCGATCGCCACTCCGCCCAAAATCCCAATGGACCAGTAGCCAGGAAAGCCCAAAGCCTTGCCCAATAGGTGCTTGAGCGAGCGGCTGTGTGGTCTGAAAGATCGGGGCTAGGGATGTAGTTTGGGGAGGAGCACTGGTTGGGGGAGAACCACTCAAAGATACGGCTGGGGCTGCTCCTTCCAGAGCAACAGCCGCACTGGGTAGCGCCACCGCACTGGCGGAAGCGATCGCCACTGAAGCTGTTAGTGAGGCAGCCACCCCACCCCACTGACGCAGCGATCGCCAACCAGGACGTGAGATCAGAGGACACGAGACAAAAGGAGTAGTAACGCAGACGCGATCCCGGACGTTTAATACATTCAATTTCATGATTTCGCCAGAATTTATCGGTTAATCCTGACGCTGGTACGCAGCGACTGAAGTTTAGTGTGGTGTTCTCTGGGAGAAGCGATCGGAGAACTCGCCAGACTCAAGTTCGCTTTGCCTGTAGCGTAGTGGACTCAACTTAACACTTCACAGCGAAACAGGCGAATTTCTTAATTTCGCCGCAATTATTACTATGAGATATTTTGGTTCATGCTGCTGCGAGTAGTTCTCTCTATTTTGCAAAGGCGACCATTTTGCAAAGGCGACCATTTTGCGAAGGCGACGCCCCAGCGCAGCCATAAGCTAAACCCTCAGCGCCACCATCTTTTGTACCGCTTCCACAATTTGCTGCGGCTGCACGATCGTTAGGTTCTCTAGTGTGCCGTTGTAGGGAGTAGGAATATCTTGAGAGGCCAGCCGGAGAACCGGTGCATCCAGTTCATCAAACAGGCGATCGTTAATAGAAGCCGTCAGTTCTGCCCCAATACCGCCCGATCGCATACATTCTTCGACGATGATGACATGATGGGTTTTGCGGATAGACGCACCGATTGTCTCAAAGTCGAGGGGCTTGAGAGAAATCAGGTCAATAATCTCTGGATCGTAGCCTTGCTTTTCCAGGGTTTTAACCGCAGTAGTGCAGTGGTGCCGCATCCGAGAGTAAGTGAGGATAGTGACATCTTTGCCCTGCCGCACCATTTCGGCCTTGTCTAGAGGCAAGATATACTCTTTCTCTGGCAAATCTTCTTTCAGATTGTAGAGCAGCACATGTTCAAAGAACAGCACTGGATTATCGTCTCGGATGGCAGCTTTCAGCAAGCCTTTGGCATTGTAAGGGGTAGAGCAAGCCACCAGCTTTAAGCCAGGAACACCCTGAAAATAAGCTTCTAGGCGTTGTGAATGTTCTGCTCCTAATTGCCGCCCTACCCCACCGGGACCCCGAATCACCATCGGGATTTTGTAATTGCCGCCGGAGGTATAACGCAACATGCCTGCGTTGTTGGCAATTTGGTTAAATGCTAGTAGGAGAAACCCCATGTTCATGCCTTCAATGATCGGGCGCAAACCCGTCATCGCGGCTCCCACTGCCATACCAGTAAAGCTATTTTCAGCGATCGGGGTGTCTAATACCCGCAAGTCTCCATACTTTTTGTAAAGGTCTTTCGTGACCTTGTAGGAACCGCCATAGTGCCCTACGTCTTCACCCAACACTAAAACAGTGGAATCGCGTGCCATTTCTTCGTCAATTGCTTCACGCAGGGCGTTAAAAAGGAGGGTTTCTGCCATGTAAGGGGGAAGGGGGGGCGATAAATCTACTCAGGCTATCCAACTTAGCATCTTAACCAATTGCTGTGCTAATTCATTAAAGTATTTGTACTCATTCGCAAAATTTATTGACTAGATTAATCTATAGCCGGACAGATTGTATTTTTATAGCCAGATTGTATTTTTATAGCCAGATTGTATAGAGAGTAGGCGAGAAATTTGAGCAGCGAAAGTTACAGTCAAGAACTTTAAGGAGGTTCTAAGTTTGAATTAATTAGCTTTTAGCTTTAGGCAGCGCAAGCTGTAACTAATCAGACTTGATTGCGTCATTGAGTTAAGCAAATATAGTGGAAAATGGGGTGAGGGTATGAAATTCAACATTCAAGCGACAGCATTACGGTTGGTCGCTGTAGGATTGTCCGCCTTACTGTTTGTATTGGCGCTCAGCGGCATTCAAGCGATCGCTAAAGTAAACCTGACCCCTGCCTCCCCTTCTGTTCAGGTAGATTTGGCTGAGGTTCCTGCCGATGCAGCCGATGCCTTAGATACACCAGATATACCCGTTAGACTCAATGCTCCAGACGCTCTAGATATACCAGGTGCCGATGAGTTAGTCCCTCCAGACATTCTCCGAGATGTTTGGAGCACCATTCCCTTTCCTACATCTCCAACAGCAGCAGCATTGCCCTCCCCATCTCCTGCCTCACCTAGCCCCGCTTACATACCGCGTCAGGAAATTGCGCCTGCTCACTCTAGCAATTTTGGCGATCGCTATGCCAAAGACATCAACGGTCGTCCGGTGCGTAACGCTCCCCTGATTGTACTGCACGAAACTGTGGGTACGGCTGGAAGTGCGATTAATACCTTTCAAACCCCTCACCCCAATGAAGATGATCAGGTGAGTTATCACAGTTTGATTCGGCAGAACGGCACAGTAATTTATGTGGTACCGCCCCAAAAAGAGCTTTTGGGGCAGGTAACTCAGGATTCAAAGGGCCTAATGGACTGGAAGCAGTCCAGACTCATCGGGTGTATCCCCCTTCGGTCAATAACTTCGCTTACCACATCTCTTTAGAAAGTCCAGGCGATGGGCACAACAACGCCACTGATCACAGCGGTTATACAGACGCTCAGTATCAATCTTTAGCCTGGTTAGTTGCCAAAACCCGTATTCCCAACGACCGAATTGCCACCCATCGAGGTGTCGATCGCTCCGGAAGCCGCATTGATCCGCGAAGTTTTGATACTCGTAAGTTTTTAACCCTGCTGAATCACTACTCGCAACCTGCTCAAGACAGTGAAAATCGGCAAACGTCTAATTAAGCCGCCCCAAACCAGGGCATGATCGGCATACCCTGATTTGGGGGTGAATTTAGGGCGAGTTTAGATTGCTGCCATTGCCGACTCGATCGCCCGTAAGACTTCATCGACCTCAGCCACAGTGACTATCAGCGGTGGCACAAAGCGAACCACCTTTGGCCCAGCAGGAACCAACAAAACCCCCTGAGCGATCGCGCCTTGACCACATCGCTAGAGGTTAGCTCAGATTGAGGATTGAGTACCAGACCGATGATTAAGCCCCAGCCGCGCACCTCAGAGATGAGAGCGGGATACTTTTGAGCGATCGCCCTCAGCCCATTTTGAAGTTGCTCACCCCGCGCCCGAACGTTTGCCAGGATGTTCTCCTGCTCTAAAGTTTGGCAGACTTTAAGTGCCACCCCTGTAGCAAACGGGTTGCCGCCAAAGGTGCTGGCATGATCTCCGGGCTGGAAAATATCGCAGAAAGCTTTGCACAACATGGCACCGATGGGGATACCTCCTCCTAGTCCTTTAGCCGAGGTGAAGATATCTGGCTCAATGCCCAAATTTTCGTAACCCCAATAATGTCCAGTTCGGCCCATGCCCACCTGAACTTCATCTAGGATCAGCAAAATCCCTTTTTCGTCGCAAATTTTACGAATGCGTTGGAAGTAGTCTCGATCACCAGGGCGAACCCCACCCTCACCTTGTAGTGCCTCCATCATGATGGCGGCAACCTGCCGCTCGTTGCCGTCTAGGATGGCGATCGCCTCCTCCAGGGCTGCAATGTCGTTGTAGGGAACATAGTGAAACCCTGGCATTAACGGGTCAAAGTTTTTCTGATATTTAGGCTGTCCAGTGGCAGTAATTGTGGCCAACGTGCGCCCGTGGAAGCTAGCATGGGCGGTGATGATTACAGGGTGCTCAATCCCCAGTACCGTATGAGCATATTTGCGAGCCAGCTTGATTGCTCCCTCATTAGCTTCTGCACCGGAGTTGCAAAAAAAGGCGCGATCGGCACAAGAGTGCTCCACGAGCCACTTGGCTAATGCCCCTTGTTCTTGGGTGTAGTACAGATTAGATACATGGTGCAGCTTTTGAATCTGCTGGGTCACAGCATCAATTAAGGTGGGGTGAGCATGACCTAACGTACAGGTGGCAATTCCCGCCACAAAATCAAGGTAGGCACGCCCTTCTGTATCCCAAACGCGACAGCCTGATCCACGTTCTAGCGTCATGGGATAACGCCCGTAGGTAGACATAACATACTGGTCAAATTCAGTGGAACTGGATGGTGTGGGCGGCGTAACCAGCGTTGACACGGGCGCTAGGGTTTCTGGACTCACTGAACTACTCCTCATGAATGGACAATGGGCAACAACACAAGAAAAATGGGCAAAACCAAATGGAGGGGCTATTAAACTGAAAACGGATAATTTAATGTCAGATAGCCCTGGAAAGGCTTTCGTGATCCTTGGAATTGTGGGCTGAATAATCTTTTGTTCAACAGTGTTTCAACAGTTGTTCAACAATAGCCTAACTCTGGCACGAATGGCTCAGGAACACTATATCCAATATAGAAAACCTGCACCTCCGCTGAGCAATTTTAATGTCAGGGTTTGATGGGATGCAGGGCAAGAACATTGAAGATTTGAAGATCTGAAGGCTTTTCTGAAGACTTTAAAGCGTTGCAGAAGCAGCAGTCATACGCAGTCATACGCAGTCATACAACAGTCACATCCTGGTGTAGCCACTGGATAATTTCTTCTGGCAAGGCAGACCGAGTCCGCTTGTGGGTTTGAATGGCAATGTGGATGGTAGCAGCTTGACTGATCTGCTGAGTTTGAGGATCTGAGGCAAAGATAGCGTACTGGATGGAAAATTTGCTAGGGCTAAGTTGAGTGGGGGTAAGGTGAATGGCATACTGCTCCCCGCAAAACATGGGCTGTCGTAAATCAACGCTGGCATGAACGATGGGAATGGCGATCGCCCCTTTGCCAAAGAATCGCTTCAGGTCAATTCCCGTTGCTGCTAGGGAAGCTTCGTAGGCTTCATGACACATGGACAATACATTGGCAAAATACACCACTCCAGCAGCATCCGTGTCTTGAAACCGAACAGTACGAGCGTAGATAAAAGGCATAGGTGAAAGATGGGCAGAGATCAGGGGGCAATGGCAATGTACCGCCAAACGATATCGCCCAACTATTATGAAGCAGAATCTGAGGCAGAATGGCTGTGTTGCGTGAATATCTCAAACTCTTGTACACAAGGATCACCAATGCGACAACCTGATTGATGATCTTTTTGTAGCAAAAGTTTCAGGCGAAAGTTGGTCTGATATGCAACCAAGCCGAACTCTCATATCGACCTGTGATTTATTCCATCTTTTAGGAAAGCCTCATGTGTTTCGATCGCTGGTAGATAGCAGGTAGGCTGAAAGAAGGGCGATCGGGCTATCATTCCCATAGATTGATACGAAAACCTGGAGAAGTACGCCCCATACTGGGTGATGAACTATCCCCTTTACCGATAATTTCGTGAACATATTCTGGTGTGAAAAATTATCAACTTCCTACCTGGAAATTAGTGCGTGGTGCATAAGTTTTGCAGTGTTATTGATTCTCTAAAGCCAATTCCAAATAACTTCTAAGCGTGACGATCTCTCTATCGCTTGAATCAGGAAAGTAACGGTGGCAATCAATATCTCATCCAAATAGAAAGCAGAAATCTATGGGTCAAATCTTAATACTTTCATCTTGCGAGTATCCCTTTATACTGGTAATCCCTCCGAGTGTTCTGAATCACATGCTGAGAGGTTCTATCTCTGAAATAATAGTCGCCAGCAATACAGAATATTAATGTTTGATATGAAAAGTCGAGGGGTCATCTACTGTGCCACTACAAATACGGACTATCTTGAAGCAGCCTTGATTAGTGCTATGGCTTTACGCAAACAGGAACCCGCGATCGCCATTACCCTAATTTCTGATCAACCCTTGTTGAAACTTCTGCCGCTTGATGCTTATCAAATTACGCCCCGGTTCCTAACAGCCGACGAAATTGGCAACGGTGCTTTCTCATCCAGGCAGATTAAAACTCGTCTAAATGCCTTTACGCCTTACCAAGAGTCCCTCTTTTTAGATGCAGATATTTTGCCACTCCAGCCTGTTGCTGACCTATGGGACTATTTGTTCCAAACCGATTTGGCAATGGTTGTTGATCGACTGCCCATGATCAGCCTATGTGATCACATTGGGCAAGAAGAGAAAACCTATACGCTGAACTGTCTTCCAGGAACTACGACTCAGTTTAATAGTGGCGTTATGCTTTGGCGAGATACACCCGCTGTTGATATCCTATTTCAGCAATGGCATGAGGAATGGAAAAATTCCACAAACATGATCAGTTAGCACTGGTCAGAGCGCTCCATACTGCCCATATCTCCGTTGTGGAACTGCCGAAGACCTATAATATTTCTCCATTAGATGCTGCGTCTCTGATGCTAGAGAAACAGCCTGTTCATTTGCTCCATTGTTGGGGAGGCATGATTGCTTCTGGCAAATTTCGTCAGTTTGCCCAAAATTTTATCCTGACATTGTGGAGACAGTCGTTCGGCAATTTGGGGACTATCAGGCTGCTCCCCAGCCTGTATGAAAGTCTAGATCAGTTCTAGGATTGCCTTAAGTTCAATACTCTGGCGATTTCTGTGAGGCTTGTAGTTTCTGTAAGGCTTGAGAACGCCGCCATCCTGATCGCACCAGGCGGATTTCCTGATAATCGAAGCTATCGCCCAAATGATCCCGAATGGCTCGGAGCGAGTCGGCTCCTACGGTTTCAATGGCTGCCTGAATAGGAGATTGACGAGGGGGCGGCACTAAATCATCCAAATTCACGGGCTGTCCAGTTTCCATCAGCAGGGAGAGGTGATCATAAATTGTGGTTAGACGCACCTCACGGGTTGCAGCAATTTCGCTGGGTGTTAACCCATCTTGATAAAGTTCCAGCGTGTAGAGATGAGTGTTAGTCAGCAACGGCTTGGGCAGGGGTTGAGGATCGATCGCCTCCCCACTGTCTAATTGATGGAGTGACTGATCGCGCAGTGGAATCCCTTGTTGTTCGCAAAAAGCCCGAATTTCTCTGACAAAGCGATCGCCATATTGTTTGAGTTTGTGGCTACCGACCCCCGATATTTCTGCAAACTCATCTGAGGTTTGTGGCTGCACTTGAGCCATCAGGCGCAGGCTAGAGTCCGCAAAGATTACATAGGGCGGCACCGCGTGTTCGTCGGCAAGGCGTTTCCGCAGCGATCGCAGTTGGTCAAACAATAGCTCGGCATTGGCTTTGGCTTGGGATGTCGCTTCGGGTTTGGAAGTCGGCTGGTTGGGTAGCGCAATCATCACCGATCGCTGCTTCCGCATCACTTCCCAACTCAGTGCATTCAGTTTGAGGACGCCATAGCCATCGGAGGTTTCCTCCACCAAACCCTGGTGCAAGAGCGATCGCCCTAGCGATCGCCATTCATCGAGGCTGTGATCTTTGCCAATACCATAGGTCGAAAGTTGATCGTGACGGTTACTCAAGATTCGCTTTTCTTTGGAGCCACGCAGCACATCAATGATGTATTTCATGCCAAACCTTTCCTGGCAGCGAGCTACGCAGGAGAGGAATTTTTGAGCTTCAATGGTCCAATCCACCAAAGGCTTGGGGCGCAGGCAGTTGTCACAGTTGTCGCAGTGTCCTGGAAACCGTTCGCCAAAATAGCTCAGTTGAATGGTGCGACGGCAGTCAGACCCTTCAGCATAATCAATCACCTGGCGCAACTGCTGGCGGGCAATCTGTTGCTCATCTTCGAGGGCTGCTCCCGTAGTTGGATCAATTTTCTGAGCGATCAGATATTCGATGGTCTTAATGTCGCCCAGCCCAAACTACAGAACGCACTTTGCCGCTTCCCCGTCTCGTCCCGCCCGCCCTGACTCCTGGTAGTAGCTTTCCAGATTGCGTGGCAGATCATAGTGGACGACGAGGCGGACATCAGGCTTGTTGATACCCATACCAAAGGCAATCGTGGCAACCATGACCCGAACATCATCTCGGATGAACCGGGTTTGGTTATTGGCGCGATCGCGATCGCTCCATACCCGCACTGATAGGGAGCAGCACTTCGATGCCATCTTGTTGGAGCCGTGCCGTAATTTCGTCCACTTTCTTACGACTCAGGCAATAGATGATGGCTGAGCCTGGGGTTTTGCGAATGAGTTGTAATAGTTCTTTATAAGATTGGCTTTGCTTTGGGCGAACTTCGTAGTACAGATTTTGGCGATTAAAGCTAGCGACATGAATATTGGGTTGCCGTAGCGCCAACTGCTGAATGATATCTTGCCGCACCCGCTCGGTGGCGGTAGCCGTCAAACTCAATACTGGCACCGTCGGAAAGCGCGATCGCACCTCCCGGATTTGGCGATATTCGGGGCGAAAATCATGCCCCCACTCAGAAACGCAGTGGGCTTCATCGATCGCTAGGGCGGCAATGCCAATCTCAGCTTGAACTCTCTCCAAAAATAGCAAAAACTGTTCTGTCAGCAGGCGTTCGGGCGCAACATACAGCAGCTTAATATAGCCCAGAAATATTTGGGAGATGCGATCGCGAGCTTCGGAAGGACTAACGGTGCTATTTAGAAAGGTGGCACCGATCCCATTGTCTTGTAGAGCCTGCACCTGATCTTGCATCAGCGCGATCAACGGAGAAACGACAATTGTCAATCCGTCCTTGAGCAAAGCAGGTAACTGAAAACAGAGAGACTTGCCGCCACCTGTCGGCATAATTACCAGCAAATCCCGATTCTCTAGCGCAGCTTCAATAATCGCCCGTTGCCCTAAGCGAAAAGAATCATAGCCAAAGTAGTGCTTGAGGGCTGCTTCTAAAGATTCAAAGGTGGACGGCAAGAAATTAACAGTCATAACCAGTCATAAACCGCTTTGTCTTTAATACTAAGGGTAGTACAAGTGATCGAGGATAACAGACTTTACAGTTCCTCTTTGAAATTTTATAAATTCATCCTCCTGCTATCTTAGATCCGGGATATCCTATGGCGGATTGTTTGACTTTAAAGAATTGTTTGATGTCTTTTGCCTTCAATTTGCCCTGAGTTCTTGCAAGAAAGTGACAAGCTTGCTAAAAATAGACAGCCCATCCCTGGAAGCCATCGTTCAGTAGCGACGAGAAACGCAAGTAACGTGATCTGCAACGACCCCAGACTCTCTGCCGCACTGGTTTACAGGTGCAAGCTGGGCTGACTTGAGTTGCATAACGTGTTAAAGCCAGCCATTGGATAACCATTGTTCAATGGTTGGCAGACAGAATCTGAGTTTAGTTCATCTGTGTTAGAGGTATCATCTGTGCTGGAATCGAGCCATTCCCATGAATTACAGCGTCGCAGGGCAGCCCGTCGCCGTTCGTCCGCAGCTTCTCGATCCTCAGACGGAAGACCTGATGCGGCGGCATCCCAAGGGTGGCAGCGATCGCCAGGTGCGCCTTTAGATTCCAGAACTGCCTCGCAGCGCCGATCTCCTCAGCGTGGCTCGTCCTCTCAGCTAGACCCACAAGGCGATCGCTCTCCCAGCCACCCTCGTCTTGGGGATGCACAGCGCTCTACTGGGATGCAGAAACCCGCTAGAAAACCTCTCCCAGCCAATAGCCCTTTGCCGCTAGCTGAGCCAGCTTTGAATCACAAAACTACCACTCCGTCCCGGCGCAATTCATCAGGACACACGGCTGGTTCTCCTGTAATAGGCAATCCAGCAATAGGCAATCCAGCAATAGGCAATCCGGCAATAGGCAATTCGGCAGGCAAACCGACTCAGCGGAGCCGCCAACCCAGAAACAAGCGCGATCGCCGCCCGGTTTCACCACTGCTATATCTAGTGCGCTTGCTAATTCTGGGTGTGGGTGTGGGTGCGATCGCTGGAACCATTCTGTCTGTTTGGAATCCTGCCATGCGCCCTACGTCGATAGCGGCAACCCAGCGCGCTAGTTCTACTGACTTTGGCAGTGATGCAGGCAGCAATCTTCAACTCGTGCGATCGACTGCGGCTGCGCTATTGGCAAAAGGACAAAATCTGTCAGGATTAACCCCCAAAGTTGCTCCTTTAACGCAGGGAATCCAAGATTTGACACCGGGCATGTTTTTAATGGATCTCGACACAGGAGATTCCTTCAGCCTTAATGGTGAGTCTAGCTTTGCTGCTGCCAGCACGATCAAGGTGCCGATTCTGGTGGCCTTACTTCAAGATGTAGACAGTGGTCGAGTCCGGCTAGATGAAACAATGGTTTTACAGCAGG